>JBDTMU010000007.1:0-18500 GCA_039934115.1 Chloroflexota bacterium
AGCTCTTCCTCGAGGGCCTTGATGTCGCGATAGACGGTTCGGGTGGTCATGCCGGTCAGGCCGGCGATCTCGGCCACCGGCACCCCGGATTCACCGCTGCCGCGAGCGTAGAGGATCGAGGCGACCGAAAGGAGTCGGGCCAGCCGGTCGCGCTTGCGGGAGAGGCGGTCGTCCCGAGCGTCGTCGCCCCACGCACCCCAATCGGTCATGAGGCGGACGGCCGGGCGCTGGGGCTTCCGCTGATCGACGGCGCCGGCGTCGGCGTGGGCGGCGCCTCCCCGGGCAGGCCGGCGAGCATGGAAAGATTCTGCGCCTCGTCAATCCCGATCATCAGGAAGACAAGATCGTCCACGGACCAGGTATAGACGCGTGTGCCGGGCAACGTCGCATTGTCCTCAGGCCGCACCCAGACCAGGTGGCCGGCCACGGTCTGGAGGGTCCATGGCTCGCGATGCAGGCCCGCGATCCCGACGTACTCGCCGGCGGCGGCCAGGTACGGCTCGAGGTCCACGGTCCTGACCGTCGGCGGGTTCATGCGCATGGCGTACAGCGAGAGGCGGGGTCGCGCGATGTACGCAAGCTGGAGGGAGCGAAACCGGGTGCCGATCTCGCCGTAGACCTCGCCGATGTCGCCGGGCGTGATCCCGAACTCGGTGATGGCCGGGATCTGGACCGCCTGTCCGGCGGCCTCGGTCGGAATCAGGGCGACCAGCGCCGGATCGGGAAGGTTGCTGAAGATCGGGGTCGGCTGGGGGGTCGGTTCGGGCGTCGGGGTCGGGAGCGGGATCGGGACCGGACTCGGGCTGGAGGTCGGTGTCGGAGACGGCGTCGCACAGCCGGCGAGGATCAGGAAGAGGGCCGACAGCGCGACGAGATGCCGCTTCGGGGTGGAGCGCCGCCGGCGGGCAGCGTCCGATGGGGTGGTCGGCATGGGAGGCGCCATGATAGCGCCCGGCGCGGACTTCGGCGGGTCAGGCAGCTCCCCGTTCGCGAGCCTCGCGATCGCCCTGCCGCCGTTGCTGACCAGGGTCGGTGCGGGCCGCCACGACCGCGCCCAGCGCCTCCACCACCTCGGCGCGATAGCGGGTCCCGACCGCGGAGCGCAGCGCGGTCAGGGCGGTGGCGCGGCCTCGCCGCTTCCCGTCCTTGCCGCTCAGGAACGAGTCGTACGCATCGGCGACCGAGATGATCTGGGAACCGATGAGGGCTTCCTGCGGGTTCATGCCGGCGCGGTGCTGGCGCACGAGGACCGCCGCGGGCCGCAGCGACCGGACCGACTCGAACTCGGCGGTTCCAACCAGGTCGAGCGCGTGCAGCCGAGCCGCGAGCTCGATGTCCGTCCGCTGCTGGGCATGGATGCCGAGCTGCTTCGCGAGCCTGCCGGACAGGAGGGCCACCCGGTCGGCGTGGCCACGTCCCGCCGGGTCCCGCATGTCGATGGAGTGGGCAAGGGCCAGGAGGGCGTCGATCACGCCTTCGTCGGTCGAGATGATCGGCGTCCCCGAGCCGCGAGGCGCGTGCCCAGGATCGGCCTCGGCCCCGCCGTCCTGCGGACGGAGGAGCGCGGTCCTCGCCGACCGGTCGAGGGTGTCGCGACGGTCGCGCATCTCGCCTGGAACCTCCGAGGCCTGCGTGACGCGGTCGCCGCCCGACTGCTTCCCGTGGTAGAGCGCGACGTCGGCGGCGGCGATCAGCTCATTCTTGTCGCTGGCATCGCCGGGCAGGGTCGCGACGCCGATCGAGATGGTGACGGGAGAAGGATCGTCCGCGGTGAGCCGCGAGACCGCCTGGCGCGCGCGCTCGGCGATCGCCGCGGCGGCATCACCATCGACGGCCGGAAGGACCAGGGCGAACTCGTCGCCGCCGTAGCGGTAGACCCGGTCGTCGCTCCGCGCCGCGCCGTAGATCGCGGTCCCGACCGCGTGCAGGAGCGCGTCGCCCGCCGGATGGCCGAGCCGGTCGTTGTACCCCTTGAACGAGTCGAGGTCCATCATCAGGAGCGAGATGGGACGCTGCTTGGCCCTTGCCCCCTTGCCGCGGCTCTTTCCGCGCTCGGTGGCAAAATCATGAGCCAGCTCGCCCAGTGTCCGCTGGAAGGATCCATGGTTGCCCAGCCCGGTCAGTGCGTCGGTGTCGGCTCGCTGACTGACGGCGTGATGCGTGTCCGCGTTGCGCATGGCGATTGACGCCTGGCCGGCGAAGAGCTTGATCAGCTCGAAGTCCTGCTCGCTGAAGTAGTTCTCCTCGCCACCGATACGAGAGATGTTCATGCACCCGATCACCTCGCCGTCGCTCACCAGCGGCACGATCGCCAGCGCTTCCGGTTCGGGCGGCGTGCCCGGGATCTGCATCGCTCGCGGGTCGTTCAGCGCATCGTTGGCAAGCACCGGTTCAGCGTGCTCGACTGCCCAGCCCATCAGGCCGCGCCCAAACGGCGCGAGGAAGCGCATGACCTGCTCTGCGTGCCGCTCCCGCGTCAGGACCGGCACCATGACCCGGTTCGGGTGGTCCGCGCGATAGATCGACAGGTTGTCGAAGTGGACGACCGAGCGCAGGCCGTCGGCGATCGTATCCAGCACGTGCTGCTGGTCGAGGGTCGACAGCAGGCGCTCATTGATTTCGAGCAGGCGGCGCTGCGACTGGAGCTGTCGGGCAAGCTCGGCCGACTGCAGCTCCATCCGCTCATACGCTGACGCGTTGGCGATCGCCTGGGCCGCATAGCCGGCGAAGATCAGCATCGTCTGCAGGTCGTCGTTGCTGAACTGGTCCTTGCCGAGCTTCGAGAGGGCAACCACGCCGACGGAACGACCCTCGAACAGCATCGGCACCACCAGCATCGACTCGTCGATGTCGTCGGTTCCCTCGATGGTATGACCGCGCATGTCGTTGAGCGCGTCGTTGATCAGGAGCGGCTCGCCATGCTCGGCGACCCAGCCGGTGAACGAGCCGTCACCGATGGCGACCTTGAGGCGCTCGTGGAAGTCGCCCACCCCCAGCAGTCGGTCGGTGAAGGCGATCGGCTCGCAGAAGCCGTCCTCCCAATTCACCACGTAGACGCGGATGTCGTGGTACGCGGCCAGGGTGCTCGCCTCCGCGACGATCGCGTCTGCGATCGCCTGGACATCGGTCAGGCGGTTGAGCCGTGAGGAGAGGTCCTGGATCGATCGAATGCGGGCGGCCTGGTCGGCCACCGAGCGGTAGAGGCGCGCATTGCTGATGGCAACGGCGGCCTGGTTGGCAAACGACTGCGCCAGAGCGACCTCGTCATCCGGCCACTCTCGATCGCGGGTGTGATACAGGCCGATGACGCCGAGGGACTGGTCGTGGCTGACCAGCGGCACGAGGCAGGCGGTCTTGATCCCCTCACGCTGGTAGTTCTCCTGCAAGGCGCCGACGCCGGGTCGGTTGTCGGCGTTGCGCACAACGATGCTGCGGCGCTCTCGGGCGGCCTGGACGCCCACTGCGGTGCTCTCCCAGGTGAGCCGGCGCGTGGTCGCCAGGAAGTCGTCGCTAAGGCCCCGCACGGCTGCCACGTGGAACGGGAATTCGCCATCCTCGACCAGCCACAGGCCCGCCTTGTCGGCGTCGAAGAGGGTCCGGGTGCGGTCGACGATGTCATCCAGGACCGTGCTGAGGTCCAGCTGACCGGCGAGCTCCTGGGCGACGTGACGCAGGGCGCGCGATCGCGTGACCTCGCGCTTGGCGCGACCCAGTGCGCGTGCGGTCAGGACGTTGGCAGCCACTGCGGTCGCAACGGTCCGCAGGAAGGCGAGCGCCACGGCCGCCAGGGGACCGTCCGGGTCGTCCTCCAGGACGAGGGCACCCACCACCTCGCCGCCGGCGCGCAACGCGAGCTGGCGACGGAGGGGCCCGACCACGACGTCGGCAATGGGGTTGCCTTCCTCGGCCTGGTCGGCGCCGGCGGGATCGAGGGTGTCAGGCGGGGAGACCTGGTATCCGGCGTGGGTCTCGAGCTGGAGAAGGCCGTCGCCCCCTTCCCGGATGAGGTATGCAGCGACGCGCGCGATGCGAAGCTGTGAGCGGAGGGCCTCGACCGCGGTCCGGCAGACGGCGGTGGCGTTGGCCGAGGCTCCGCTTCCGGTGAGCCGGGCCAGGACCCCAAGCTCGGCGTCCGCCCGTCGTTCGGTGAGCGGGGGCGAATCCGACGCGGTGCCCTCGGCCAGGAGCCGCTGAACGTCGCCACTGCGGTAGCGCCGGTCGCCGCGCGCGTTGATCCGGAATGCGGGGAGCCTGCCCGCCTCGGTCCAGGACCGAACGGTATTGGGGTGCACGCCCAGCAGGGCGGCCGCCTGGGCAACGCTGACCAGCGCCTCCCGGCCTTCCGCACCGTCGCGAGCTCTGTGCGCCACGCGCCGCTCCTCTGCGTCATTGGAACTTCTGGTAAGTCCCGTGCAGCGGATGGTAGAACTGGGTAGCCGTCGCCTCGATACCCCGTTCGTACCCCATCGCCCCCGTACTCGACGGGTGTCGGGCGCGCTCAGGCGACGGGGAGCCGATCAGCGCAGGGCAAGCAAGGCGACAGCCGCCAGCAACGCGGCGGCCAACAGCACGACCGACAGCACGACCGCTGCCGTCCCGGCCAGCATCAGCCGCGGGTGCGGGCCGCCGAGCAGCCGCATCGCGTCGTCGAGCTCGAGCGCGCTGACCACGTATCCGCCTCGCGGCGGTGCCAGGGCAACGCGCCCTTCCGCGTCCCGCGTCACGGCCGCCAGCACGAGCAGCCGGTCGACGATGCTGACCATCCGCGTGGTGGATCGGGCACGGATGGCAGGACCCTGCTCAGCGGTGACCCGCGCCAGCGCCCCGGCGTAGGACTCGTCCAGCTCCTCGGCCGACCCTGCCCACACGTGCGGCAGAACGATCAGCGGCTCGGCTGCCTGGGCCGGATCGACCAGGAGCGCTCCATCGTGGTCCCACAGCTCGAATGAGCGGGTCTCGCGCAGCCGTTCGATGGCCCTCCAACCGCCGCGCGGCGTTGCGACCTCAACGTCCCGATGGAAGGCGACGAGCCTGTCGTCCTGCGAGGTGATGACCGGCTCGGCACACCGAATGCGGCCAAGGACGCGCACCGGTCGCCGGGGCAAAGGATCGCCCGACGCGAGGTCGAGGAGCTCTCCGACGCGCCTCTGGCGGGCGCCGGCGAGCCGCCGCGCGATCGCCGGTCGAGCCCCGGAGCGACGGATAAGGGTGAGGCCGAGCGCCAGCAGCAGGACGGCGCCAAGGGCGAGCCACACGGGAAGCATCACGGATGGAGGCATCTGACGCTGATCATCACCCGATAAGTCTGCGGTAAGGGGCGGTGACTAGGCTCGCAGGCGTCGTTCATCCCCCACCCCATGGAGGTCTGTCGCCACCGGAGCGTTTCTTATCGGCGGTCGTTCCCAACGCTACGGAGGTCTCCATGTCCGCATCCCATGGCGCCATCGCGCGCCGCTACGCGGCCGGCAATCCGCGCATTGCCGCCTACCTGGCAATCCCCCTCATCCTCGCGCTGCTGGCGATCAGCGTCGCGTCAGCCGAGCAGCCGTCCGGCGTCACGCGCGTGAGCGCGTCCGACGCCGAGCGGACTGGATCGGCGATTCACCTGATCAAGCAGCCCGTCGGTGGCTCAACGCTCGTGCAGGTTGAGGTACCCACCACCGCCATGAGCCTGCTGGCCATCTCGGCGGACGGTAGCAACGTCGCGCTCGCCGACCAGGTTGGCGAGGCGTCCGGATCCCTCACGCTGGCGCAGATCGAGGGCGAGCAGCTCCGCATCTCGATGCCCGGCTTGCTCGCGGCATCGTTCTCCACCGACGGCAGCTGGCTGGCGGTGATCGATGGTCGTGGCGCACTGTGGCGGGTCGAGGCGACCTCCGGCGGCTCCGCGCTCCTGGCCGAGGGTCCATTCATCGGCTCTCCTGTCATCGAGGACGATGGATCGCTCCTGCTGCTCGCGGTCCCGTCTGTCGAGGCGCCGTATCAGTCGCGGCTCGTCCGGATGGAGCCGGCCAACGGCACCGTCACCCGGTTGTCGGAGGACGAGCTGGTCTATGCGGCGTTCCCGCTCGACGACGGCGACCTGGCCATCGTGGCCCACGAAGCGGATGGCACCGTGGTCCATCGGCTCGGGGGCGCCGGCAAGCGACTCGTGGTCGACCTCGGCCTCGACGCCGTCAATGTCGCCGTGGCCGGGAACGGTCGCATCGCGTTCGAGCGAACTGGCGAGGGGATCTATGTCATTGACCCGCCGGGTCCCGCCGCGCGCCTTCTCGGCGACGGGTCGCGGCCTTGCTTCGCTCCGGATGGATCTTCGCTGCTGGTCCGGCGCGGGGATCAATCGCTGGCGCTGGACGTTGACGGGTCGGTGCTGGCCGTCTCGGATCAGCCGGCCGGCTTTGCGGCTTCGGCGGGGTGCCTGCCATGAGCCGCCTGGTACGCCGCGTGGCGGCATCGGTCCTTCTTCAACTCGCGGTCCTGGCCATCGGAAGCGGGTCGGTTCTCGCCACCGACGATTACACGCTCCCGTTCTACGACCCGAAAGTGACCATGAGCTACGGGGTCGACCGCGATCGGACACTGAATCGGCAGCTCGACTGGACCGGGCAGGTCTGGTATGACGGGCAGCCGCACTGGGGAAGGGTCTACGACCAGCACACCGGAGTCGACTACCCGATGGCGCTGCGCAGCGAGGTCGCGGCGGCCAAGGACGGGACTGTCGTGGACTTCCAGGGCGGCTACGGAACCACGCAGTTCGGCTCGTTCGGCAACTTCGTGAAGATCAGGCACGCCGATGGCCGGCTGACCCTTTACTACCACCTGGCCAACTCGGCCGAGGGCGGGACGCCGGTCTGGGTCGGGCAGGCCGTGGCTGCGGGCCAGCGGATCGGGCGATCCGGCTGCAGTGGCCTCTGCTACGGGGCGCACCTCCATTTCGAGCTGCTCGTCTGGAGCTCCACTGCCAACGCCTACAAGCCGGCCGACCCGCTCGCTGAGCGGCGCTGGACGACGTGGCCGGGGCGTGTCCCGTTCGATGCAGCCTACGTTCGCGAGAGCAATGGCGGGACCGAGGTGATACGCCGCTGGTGGACGATCATCCATTGGGTCGAGTTCCGCAACACCGGCGGCCGGGCATGGCGATATGGCGGAACGGTCGGGCGGACGGCGCTGGCCACCTGGAATCCCGCGTCCCATGCCTCCCCGTTCCGCGCCAGCGACTGGCCATACACCTGGATGGCCACGCTCGTGGATGCGGCCAGCGTGCCTCCGGACGGCGTCGGTCGCTTCACATTCGGCCTGAAGGGATCGCCTGCGCCGGGCAGCTACACCGAGACCTTCAACCTGCAGTCCTACGGCCTCCACTGGTTCGATCACCAGAGGCTGGGTGGCTACTACATCCCGATCAAGGTGACGCAGTGAAGGCTCGGCTGGCGCTGATGGCGATCGTGGTCGGCGGGTGCTCGGTGGCGGGGACCCGCTCCCCGCCCGCCGAGGGGTCGCCCCAGGCATCCTCCGCGTTTCTCTCGAGCGGCCCGTCCGGCTCGGCTGCCGTGCGCAGGCCACTGCCGAGCGGTTTCCCGATCATGCCCCGCGCAGCGCCGGTCCCCATGCCACGGGACGATCCCGGGCTCATCGGCACGTGGGAGAGCGACCAGGCGGGGTCAGCGGCGTACGACTTCTATGTGGAGGCACTACCCGCAGCGGGGTATCCGATCGTCGGCCGCTACCCGGGCGGCGAGGTCGCCGTCATCCGCTTCGAGGTGGCGGATGGGGAGGTCTGGCAAATGGTGGCGCACCCAACGCCCGAGGGCGGGGTGGCGATCGAGATCAGGCTGGATCGACCCTGAAGCGGCTACCGACCTGATGGTGGAGTCGCCGCCAGCGCCGCGACCCGTGCGCCCGCGGCAGCCTGAAGCGCCCTGGGCGACGCCTTGAACACGGCGTCCGGCAGGCCGGCTGCGGCCCACACCAGATCGTGGGCCAGGAGTCGCTCGTCGATCAGCACGGTCAGCGGACGAGCATGGCCGATGGGCGGCACCCCGCCGATGGCGAACCCGGTCGCCGCCCGAGCCTCGTCGGCATCCGCGCGTCGGACAGCGGTGGCACCCGTGGCCGTGGCCAGTCGCGCCGGATCGAGCCGGTCGGCGCCCGACATGAGGGCGATCACCGGCTCGCCGTCGACCACGAACACCAGTGACTTGACGATCTGTGCGATGTCGCAGCCCACGGCCCGCGCGGCGTCTGCCGCTGTCCGCGTCCCCTCGGGGAATCGCTGAACCTCGATCGGCAGGCCGGCGCTCGCCGCCGCAGCGACGACACGCGCAAAGTTTGGATGCTGTTGACTGGGATCGTCCTCCACGGCCCGATGATCGCACGAGTGCTAGGCTCAACGGGACAACCCCAAGAGCGACAGGGGAGCGCGCGAGCGCTGAGAGTGCGGAAGGCCGCAGACCCTCGAACCTGATCTGGATCATGCCAGCGAAGGGAGTCGGAGTGAAAGCAATCGTGGTCGCCGGCGGCAATGCCGCTACGGAAGACGCTGCCCACCTGCGGGGCGCGGAGATGGTGATCGCCGCCGACTCAGGTGCTCAATGGCTGGAAGCCTGCGGGGTCCTACCGCATCTCGTGATCGGTGACATGGATTCGATCGACCCCGCCCTCCTCGAGCGCCTCGTCGAACGCGGAGTCGAGGTTGAGGTGCATCCTGCCGAAAAAGACGCCTCGGACGTCGAACTCGCCCTGTCGCGGGCGGTGACCGCCGGCGCGGACGAGGTCGTGATCATGGGAGGGCTCGGCGGGGGGCGGCGGGATCACGAGCTGGCGAACCTGCTCCTGCTCGTCGACCGCCGATGGGATGACATCGAACTGCGCATCGTGCGTGGCGGGACGACCGCCCGTGCACTCCACGGCGGCGGCCGCCACGAGCTGGATGGGTCCGAGGGCGACCTCGTGACGCTGCTTCCGATCGGAGGTGACGCAACGGGAATACGAACGGAGGGGCTGCGCTACCCGCTCGTCGGAGAGACTCTTCAATCCGGTCGTTCGCGGGGACTCTCCAACGAGGTTGAGCACGCACCGGCATCGGTCTCGCTGGAAGGCGGGACGCTGCTGATCATCGAAACGCGAAAGGAGCCCAGCGCATGACCCGACAGTGGCGGACGGTTGACATCGTGCTCGGCGCGGCACTGGCGGTTGCCTTTGGAGCGGTCTTCCAGGCCTGGAACCTGTTGTGGACCGCCGTGTCACCTGCGTTTGTCGGCGTGCCCCCGCTGCAGGGCTTCATGTACGGCGTCTGGCTGCTCCCGGCGGTGCTCGTTCCGCTGGTGATCCGGCGACCCGGTGCCGCCCTGTTGGGGGAGGGTGTGGCGGCCGTCGCCTCCGCACTCTTCGGCGCGCCATGGGGCCTGCTGACGATCGTCTACGGCGTGATGCAGGGAGGCGCCGCCGAGCTCGTATTCGCGATGGGGCTGTACCGGCGCTGGGGACTGCCGATCGCGCTCCTGGCCGGAGCAGCGGCAGGCGCCGCGGCCGTGTTGCTGGACCTGGTCATCTACTACCCCAGCTGGGCCGCCGGGTTTCAGGTCCTGTACGCCGCGCTGGTGATCCCGAGCGCCGCGATCGTTGCCGGCCTCGGCGGCTGGCTCCTCGTCCGAGCGCTCAGCCGCACGGGGGTCCTGAGCGCCTTCCCTGCGGCGCGCGAGCAGCCGGAGGTCTGAGCCACTGAACGCACCGGTCACGATCGAGGCGCGCGGCTGGGGCTGGCGGCACGCCGGTCGTCGTGCATGGGCGCTGCGCGGCGTCGACCTGCGGATCGAGGCGGGGGAGCGAGTGATGCTGCTGGGCGCCTCGGGCTCGGGGAAGTCGACCCTCCTCTCTGGCATCGCGGGCCTGCTGGAGGGCGGTGAATCGGAGGGCGTGCTGCAGGTCGACGAACTCGACCCGCGCAACGTCCGCGACCGGACCGGGGTCGTCTTCCAGGATCCCGAGTCGAGCCTGGTGATGGCGCGTGCCGGCGACGAGGTCGCGTTCGGCCTCGAGAACCGATGCGTCCCCTCCAGCGAGATCTGGCCGCGCGTCGACGAGGCGCTCGGAATGGTCGGCTTCCCATACGGCCGCGAGCGGCCCACCGATGCCCTCTCGGGTGGGGAGCAGCAGCGGCTGGCGCTGGCGGCGGCGCTGGCGTTGCACCCCCGGCTGCTGCTCCTCGACGAGCCGACCGCGAACCTGGACCCGGAAGGAGCCGCGCAGGTACGAGGGGCCGTCCGCCGGCTGCTGGCCGGGGGTCACCTGACCATGCTGCTGGTCGAGCACCGCGTGGCCGAGGCTGCGGACCTGGTCGACCGGGTCATCGTGCTGGAGGCAGGCGGCGGCGTGGTCGCCGATGGGCCACCGACCGAGGTGTTTGCCACCCGCGGCGATGAGCTTGCGGCGGCCGGGATATGGGTGCCGAACCATCCGCTGCCGATGCCGGCCCAGCGCAAACGCCCCACGCCCGAGACCGTCCTGATGGCGGAGCAGGCTGGCTACCGCTTCCCCGCGGAGCAGTCACTGGCGGTGGGACCGATGGATGTCGCCATCCGGTCCTCTGAGGCGCTGGCAATCGTCGGGCCGAACGGATCCGGCAAATCCACGTTGGCGCTTCTTCTCGGCGGTCTCCTCCGGCCGACCACGGGATCGGTGACGGGTCCCGATCTCCAACCGATCTGGCGGCTGCCGGCGCGACGGCTCGCGCACACCATCGGCTCGGTCTTCCAGGACCCTGAGCACCAGTTCCTGATGGGGAGCGTCCGAGAAGAGCTGACGCTCGCCCCACTCCAGAACCGCGCCTCCGCGGTCGAAGCGTCGCGGAAGGCGGCGGAGCTGATGGAGCGACTGCATCTCACGGCACTCGCGGACGCCAATCCGTTCACTCTCTCCGGCGGCGAGAAGCGCCGCCTCTCGGTCGCCACCGCCCTGATCGCGGAGCCGAGCGTCCTGATCCTCGACGAGCCGACCTTCGGCCAGGACCGGCGCACGGCGGTCGAGCTCCTCGACCTGCTTTCGCAGCAGAGCGACGACGGGATCGCGATCTGCTTTGTGACGCACGACCTGCCCTTCGCCGCCGCCCTTGCCGATCGCACGCTGGAGCTGGCCCGATGAGGCGCTTCACGCCGCTTCGGCCTGACCCGCGCGCGCCACTGGCCCGTGCCAACCCGGTCGCCAAGCTGGGGGCGGCCGCCATCCTGATGGCCGTCCTCTTCCTGGCATCTGGGCCGATCACGCCGGCGCTCGGCGTGGCGGGGATCCTGGCCAGCCTGCCACTCACCGGTCTCGCGGTGCGCACTCTGGTCGGGCGGACCTGGCCGCTGCTGCTCGCCGCCCTCGTCGTCGGGGTGCTCAACGTGGTGCTTGCGCCGGCCACTCCGGGCGGCCCGGATATCGTGCACGGCGTGGCCCTGGGGCTGCGTCTGCTGGGGATCGCGCTCTCCGGAGTCGTCGCCCTCGCCACAACCGACCCGACCGACCTGGCCGATTCGCTGCAGCAGCAGGCGCGCCTGTCTCCGCGACTGGCGGTAGGGGCGCTGGCGGCCATCCGCATGTTGCCCATCCTCGCGGCCGAATGGCAGCTGCTGGGGATGGCGCGCCGGGCGCGCGGCGTCAGCGCCGGGTGGTCCCCGATCGCCGCCGCGCGACTCGCCTTCGGCAAGCTGCTGGGCCTGCTGGTCGGAGCCGTTCGGCGTGCAACCCGGCTCGCGCTGGCGATGGACGCACGCGGCTTCGGGACCGCAGCCTGCCGCACGATCGCCCGACCGCAACGGATGCGGGTCGCTGACTGGGGCCTGCTCCTCGCCTCGGTCGCACTCGGGGCCGCCGCGCTCGGGATCGGGTCTGCGCTCCGGGTCTGAGGCGCGTGTACCCTCGTGGCATGCCCCGCTCCGAGGAGCTCAGTGTTCGGGCCGGCGACGCTTTCCTGGCGGCGACGCTGCTGCTGCCGGATGACCCGGCGCCCGATGGCGCAAACGGCCGCTACCCGAACGTTCTCCTGCTCCCCTCCTGGCTTCCGCGCGAGCGTGATGGCGGCTACGACCGGATCGGCCACCCCGGCTGGTTCGCGGCTGCCCCGTGGGGGACGGGGCCTGGCCTTCTGGCTCGCATTGCAGGGGCACTCGCCGAGCGAGGGGTGGCTTCCCTGCGCGCCGACCCGCGTGGTTGCGGCGCCTCGGAGGGTCACTGGGAAGAGGTCACCCTCTTCGCCAAGATCGACGACGCTCGGGACCTGCTCGCCGCCATGCGAGGCCGCTCGGAGCTCGATCTGCGCCGATCCGGGATCGTGGGCCACGGCGAGGGGGCGGGGATTGCGCTGGCCGTCGCGATCGGGGATCCAGCTGTATCGGCCCTGACCCTGATCGGAGCGTCGGCTCGGTCGTGGCGCGAGACTCTCCGTCGCGCGGCCGCTACCCGGGGTCGGGAGGCCACAGAGCACGAGCACCCGATCGTCGCTGCAATCGACAGCTGGAGTGAGGAGCTGATCGAGCATGCCGAGCGACGTGAGGCGACGCTGACGGTGCCGCTCCACGGAGCCGGGTCCGTGACGTTGGCCCTGTCCCCCGTGGAGCAGGCGATCCACACCCCGCCGCTGGCGCTCGCGACGATGCTGCACCGGTCCGTCGCGCTGGTTCACGGCCGGGCCGATTCCTGGTCCGATCCGGACGAATCGACGCTCCTGGCGGCCGCCCTGTCGGACGCCGGCAACGAGTCGGTGTGCCGGCTCGTCACGGGCGCCGGTCACGACCTGGCGGAGGCGAGTGACGAGCTCATCGAGGAGATCGCAGCCGACCTGGCCGACCGGCTCCTTCCGCGCGACCTGCCCCCGGTCCTGCTGGCGATCGACGAGATGGGGTGAGGTACGATTCGAACATGACCCAGCCCCGAGTGGGAGACCCCGTCCCGACGTTCGAGATGCAGGCCGACGACGGCTCCACCGTCTCGAGCCAGGGCCTTGCAGGGCACCGATATGTCATCTACTTCTACCCAAAGGACGACACGCCCGGCTGCACAAAGCAGGCATGCAGCCTGCGGGACAACTTCGAGCGCCTGATGGGCGCCGGGGTCGAGGTCTTCGGAGTGTCGCCGGACTCCGTCGCCAGCCACGTCAAGTTCCGGAAGAAGTACGACCTTCCCTACCGGCTCCTGGCCGATGTCGGCCACCACGTCGCGGACGCCTTCGGCACGTGGGTGGAGAAGACCTTTGCCGGGAAGACCTACAAGGGCGTGGAACGGACATCCTTCATCATCGGCCCGGATGGGCGGGTCGAGCACGTGCTGCCCCGGGTCAAGCCGGTCGAGCACGTCGACCTGCTGATGGAGCGGCTGGCGGCATGATCTGGACCGGGATCGCGGTGACCCTTGTGGCGTGGTTCATCGGGCTCCTGCTGCAGGTGGGCCCACTCGTCAACCTGCTGCTCGTCCTGGCGGCGGTGCTGCTGGTCGTCCAGGTCATCAATGAGCGTCAGGAAGAGCCGTGAGCCCTGAGTGGGGGTTTCTCGCCTGGCGCTCGCTGCCGGTCGCGCTGGTGCTCGCCTGGTTCCTGCTCCTGATCGGCGGCTTCAGCGCCGGAGGCGTGCTGCACGTCGTCCTGCTCGCCGGGATCGCCATCTTCGGGTACCAGCTGATGGCGGACCGTTCGACCTAGTCCCGGATGAGGTGTCCGAACGCGACGGCCTAGGTGTCGCGAAGGGGGCTAGGCTTGGATCATGCGCCTCCTGCATTTCGCCGACCTGCACCTCGACGCCCCGTTCGCCTGGGCGCCCCCCGAGACCGCACGGCTGCGCCGACGGAACCGTCGCGAGACGCTGACCCGCATCCTTCAGCTGGCCGATGACGAAGGCGTGGACGCCATCCTGTGCGCCGGCGACCTCTTCGAGCACGAGCGGTTCACGCCTGACACGGTCGCCTTCCTGCGCGAGAGCTTCGGCCGCACCGATCGGCCGATCTACCTCGCTCCCGGCAACCACGACTGGTACTCCGCGCGCAGCCCGTATGCGCTCGAGGAGTGGAGCCCGAACGTCCATATCTTCACCGATGCCCGGCTGACCGCGGCGGAGCTCGCCGACGGCCTCACGTTGTGGGGCGCTGCTCACCGTGCGCCCGCCAATACCGGGCCGTTCTTCGCCGACTTCCGACCCGATCGCGGTGGCGTCCACCTGGCCGTAGCGCACGCCTCCGAGCGCAGCGCCCTGCCGTTCCAGGAATCGGGCAAGGAGCTGCACGCCCCGTTCGATGCGGCGGAGCTGGAGGCGGCTGGGATTGACCACGCCTTCCTGGGTCACTACCACGTCGCCCGCGACCGCGACCGCTACACCTACCCCGGCAACCCGGACCCTCTCGCGTTCGGCGAGTCCGACGGGCGCGGGGTCGTCCT
This sequence comes from Chloroflexota bacterium, assembly GCA_039934115.1. Classification (GTDB taxonomy): domain Bacteria; phylum Chloroflexota; class Limnocylindria; order QHBO01; family QHBO01; genus CF-167. The sequence goes on from JBDTMU010000007.1 coordinate 14,402, forward strand.
CGCCACGGTCGCCGCCGACGGGACCGTGGCCCGCGAGCGGCGGGTCGTCGCGGTCAGCCAGGTGCACGACGTGCCGGTGGCGCTCGACGGGTGCCAGCATCTCGACGACCTCCGAGATCGGGTCAGCCAGGCAATCGCAGGCCTCTCCGGCTCGGTGCGCGTCACGCTCAACGGCGAGGTGCCCGCAGACCTGCCGATCGAGCCGCGCGCGCTCTCGGCGCTCGGCGACCACCTCGACGGCCTCGTGGTGCGGACCGGCGACATCGTGCCGGCGTACGATCTCGAGGCGATCAAGGCCGAGGCGACGGTGCGCGGGCAGTTCGCGCGCGACGCGCTACTCATCGCCGACGAGGACCGGCAGCGCAAGGTGCTGATCACGGGGCTGCGCGCGCTCGAAGGTCGCCGCGACCTCGAGGTGGCCTAGGGCCATGTGGATCGAGCGCGTGATCGCCCGGGCCTTTGGCCCGCTGCATGACGAGACGCTGCACCTCGGCGAGGGGATGAACGTCATCGGCGGCCCCAACGAGGCAGGCAAGACCAGCTGGCACGCGGCCACGCGCCTGGCCCTGACGGGGGTCCGCCGTGGCCCGGGTCGTACGAAGGAGGTCGCCTCCGTGATCGACCGCCACCGCCCCTGGGACTCGCCGGACCACTGGGAGGTCGAGGCCCGCCTGCACCTGGACGACGGCCGCACGGTTGACATCAACCAGGACCTGGCGGGCAAGGTCGCCTGCCGCGCGCGCGACGTGACGCTCGGCGACGACCTCTCGAACGAGATCATCAACGACGGGACGCCGGACGCGACCCGTTGGCTCGGTCTCGACCGCGAGTCCTTTTCAGCGGTCGTAGCGGTGGGCCAGGCCCAGATCATGGCCGTCGCCGAGAGCGCATCCGGCCTCCAGGACCAGATGCAGCGGGCGGCTGCGACGCGCGGCACGGATGCCACCGCGGCGGAGGCGATCGAGCGACTGAAGGCGTTCCGCAAGGAGGCGGTGGGCGCGGTCCGGGTCGGCGCCACCGGCCCGATGTGGGCCGCGATGCGCGAGCAGGAGGCGGCGGACATGGCGCTCGTCGAGGCTCGACGCCTCCACGGGGAGTACCTCGACCGGGAGTCGCGGCTCGAGGCGGCTATCCGGGAACACCAGGGCGCCGAGCGCGACCTCACTGTTGCCGAGGCCGCGCTCGCTGTGCGGGAGGCGACCCAGCTCTCCGATCGTGCGATGCGGGCAGGCGAGCTGGCCGCGAGATACCCCGAAGCTCCGGCCAGGTTGGCGACACGCGACGAGCTGGCCGACGAGGTCGCGGCTGCCCTCGACTCGTGGCGCAGGCGTCAGGCGCCGGTTCCGCTGAACGGGTCAACGGCGAGGGAGCTGGAGCAGCAACTCGCTGCGATCCCCGCGGTACCGGAGGGAGACCGCCGCCCGGATCGTTCAATAGCCGAGGCTGCCCGGTCCCTCGACCTCGCCGATGAAGCGCTGCGCCAACTCCTGGAGCGCTCTCTGGCGACAGCATTGCCTGAAGTCGCCATGGCGCGTGGGACCACTCGGTCGAGTGGGCCAATCATCGGCGCGGCCGGCGCGGCCATCGCTGGCGTCGTGCTCCTTGCGATCGGCCAGGCGCTGGCAGGGATCGTCCTGCTCGGGGTCGCGGCCGCGGTCGGGGCGTGGGTGGTACGCACCAGAACCGCGTCCGGGTGGGCGCCGGACGAGCGGGCAGCCGCCGAGTCGCGCGCTCGAGCGGCGATGGAATGGGAGGCGGAGGCGACGCGCTTGCGCAGCGTCGCCGACGAAGCGAATGGGCGGCTGCGCTCCGCGCTCGTCGCTCGAGGCGCCACAGCGAGCGAGGACCTGCGTGCCGCGCTCACCGCCTATGAGCTCGAGTGCGCCGGGCGCGAGGATCTGGCTCGGGCGGCAGCCGGTGCCGACGGTCTCCGACGTGCCATCGAGGCGCGTCATGCCGCGGAGGACGCCGCGCGCCGGGTGCAGTCGGCTCTGGCGGATGCCGAGAGCGCCATCCACGCCGTCGCAGAGCACATCGGTGAGGCCGGCGGCGGCGGCACCACATCCGCTGTCGAGCGCCTCCTCGCCTGGCAGAGATCCCGGGCAGAGTTGGCAGGGGCACGCGAGACCGCGATCCGCGAGTGGCAGGAGCTGCAGGGTCTCCTCGCCGGCGGGACGCTGACGGAGCTCCAGGCCGAGGCCGAGCGACGGGCACAGGTCGCCGCCCGCCTTGCCCGACGGGTCGGCGACGAAGCGGTCATCCCCCTCGCCGGCGACTCTGAAGTCGCTCTCGCCAACGCCCGCGCCGAGGCGTCCCGCTCCAAGGCCGTCGTCGACGAGCTGAGCGGTGAGCTGCGCCTGTTGGCGACGACGCTCGCGAACGTGGCCGAGGCCGAGGAGCGCGCGGACGCAGCCCGCATCGAGCTGGGTCGTGTCCAGAACCTGGCTGCGGTGATCGACGAGACGCTGACCCTGCTCGAAGCCGCCGAGCGGCGCGTGCACCGCGACATCGCCCCGATCCTGACCGCGGCGGTTCAGCGGCATCTGCCGGCCATCACTGGCGGCGCCTACGTCGAAGTGGGCATGAATCCTCGGGACCTGTCCGTCGACGTCAAGGAGGCTCGCACCGGACAGTGGCGCGATGCTCGGCTCCTCTCCGAGGGGACGCGCGAGCAGATCTACCTCCTCCTGCGAGTCGCCATGGCCGAACACCTCGTCACCACTGCTGAATCGGCCCCCCTCCTGCTCGACGAGGTGACGGCCCAATCAGATCCCGAGCGCAAGCTCCGCATGCTCGACGTCCTTCACGCGCTCAGCGCCGACCGCCAGATCGTCCTCTTCAGCCACGACGCGGAGGTGCTGGAATGGGCTGCGCTGGCGCTCCGTGAGCCACGCGATCGGCTCACCCGGCTCGGCGGCTTTGGCACGACTCCCCAGGTCCCCGCCCCACTCGCCGAGGCGGCGATCGGCTGATCGGGGGCTCGGCTGCTACGATTCCGCGGCCTCCGATTGGTCCCGCTCTTCTGGGAGCCGATGCCCAACGACCGCCTCCCCACTCCGGAACGCGTCCTGGTCGTCGCCGCGCATCCCGACGACATCGAGTTCGGAGCGGCGGGGACGGTGGCACGCTGGATCGGCGAGGGGGCGAGGGTGCAGTACCTGCTTATGACGCGCGGCGACAAGGGGAGTGACAACCCGGCTGCAGACCCGGTCGCGCTGGCGAGCCTGCGAGAAGGGGAGCAGCGCGCCGCCGCTGCCGAGATCGGCGTCACCGAGGTCGAGTTCCTGGGCGAGCCGGACGGACAGGTGGAGCCCAGCCTGCGCCTCCGCGAGCGCGTCACCCGCGCGATCCGAGCCTTTCAGCCCGAGATCGTGATGAGCCACGACCCGACGGTTCTCTTCGTGAACAACGAGTGGATCAACCATCCCGACCATCGAGCCGTCGGAACCGTGGTGGTGGATGCCGTCTTCCCGACGGCGCGCGACCCGCTCAACTTCCCGGAGCATCTCACTGCCGGCCTTGCGGCCTGGAAGGTGGCAGAGCTCTTCCTGTGGAGCACGAACGAGGCCAACCAGCTGGTCGACATCGGCGACACACTCGAGCGCAAGATCGCCGCGTTGGCGCATCACGCCAGCCAGTTCCGCGACTTCGGTGAGACCGCTCGCTGGCTGCGGCGAGGAGCTGAGGAGCTGGGAGAGCGAGCCGGCTACCCCGCCGCGGAGGGCTTCCGCCGGGTGATGCTCGCCCGATGATCCGGTCGCGCGTCATGACGCGCCTCGCCAGGCTCCTGCTCATCGCGACGCTCCTGGCAGCGTGCGCCCCCACGCCGCCGGAGCCGAGCCCAAGCCCGGGGCCATCGACTACGCCCGCCCCGAGCGACGCGGCAGCCGATGCGGCCGGCGTCGTTGCACGCCAGTTCGTGGCCGACTGGAGCGACCAGCGTTACGACGAGTTGATCAATCTGCTTGCGGTGCAGGACCGTGCCCGGTACATCCCCGCCGTCATCATTCGCCTGCTCCGCCAATTTGATGAGCTGGCGGCCGTGACCAGCATGATCGGGGAGACGGGCACCCCGATCCGCAGTACCGCTGCCGCGGAC
>JBDTMU010000008.1:0-18427 GCA_039934115.1 Chloroflexota bacterium
TGCGGCCCTCCGGGACGGAGCCGAAGATCCGGATCATGGTCGAGGGCGAGGACGCGGACGAGATCAACCAGATTGCGCGGGAGCTGTCCGAGCTCGCCCGTGCCCGATTGAACTAGGAGTCACGACAGACCATGTGCGGCATCGTGGGGTACGTCGGCCCGCGTGACGCGGCGCCGATCCTGCTCGAGGGCCTTCGGCGCCTCGAATACCGCGGATACGACTCGGCCGGCTTGGCGGTCCTGACCGACGCCGGGGAGGTATTCGTCGAGAAGAAGGCGGGCAAGCTCTCCAACCTGACCGACCACCTCAACGGCAGCGCTCCTGCGGGGCACCCCGGCATTGCCCACACCCGCTGGGCGACCCATGGACGCCCGAACGACGCCAATGCCCATCCGCATCGCGACTGCAGCGGCAGCCTGGCCCTCATCCACAACGGGATCATCGAGAACTACGCCGAGATCAAGGAGCGGCTGCTGTCCGCCGGCCATCGATTCACCTCGGAGACCGATACCGAAGTGCTGGCCCACCTGATCGAAGAGCGCTACCACGGCGACCTGGTGGAGGCGGTGCGCGACGCCCTCGGCGAGGTGCGCGGCGCGTACGCCATCGGCGTGATGCACCTCGACCACCCCAACCGAATTGTCGGGGCCCGGATGAACGTGCCCCTGATCGTCGGACTGGGAAACGGCGAGGGGTTCCTGGCAAGCGACGTTCCGGCGATCCTGGAGCACACCAAGAACGTCGTCATCCTGCAGGAGGGCGACATCGCCGACGTGACGCCGGAGGGGGTCACCATCATCGGCATGGACGGCGTACAGGTCGAGCGCCCGGTGACGAAGATCCGGTGGAACATCGCTGCGGCGGAGAAGGGCGGCTTTCCGCACTTCACCCTCAAGGAGATCTACGAGCAGCCGCACGCCATCGGGGAGGCCCTGCGCGGTCGGGTCGACGAGGCGGGCAACGTGAAGCTGCCCGAGCTCGACGCGATCGAGGACAAGCTGCGGCGCGTCGAGCGGGTGTACGTGGTCGGCTGCGGCACAGCACGCTACGCGGGCGAGGTCGGGGCGCACCTCATCCAGAGCTGGGCGGGGCTCCCCGCGAATGGTCAGATCGGCTCCGAGATGCGCTATTCGCCGCCCCCCATTGACGACCGGACCCTCGTCATCAGCGTCAGCCAGTCGGGCGAGACGGCCGACACCCTGGCGCCCCAAAAGCTCGCCTCGGAGCGGGGGGCGGTGATCGTGGTCGTCACTAACGTGGTCGGCAGCGCGTTGACCCGCGAGGCCGACGCGGTCTGCTACCTGCAGGCCGGCCCAGAGGTGGCGGTGGCATCGACCAAGGCGTTCGTGACGCAGGTCGTCGTGCTCGAGATGATCGCCCTCCACCTCGCGCAGCTGCGAGGCACGCTCAGCGACCGCCGCCGCCGCTCCTTCGGGCTCGCCCTGCGCGACCTCCCCGGGCAGGCGGCCGAGGTGCTCAAGCTCGCCCCGCAGGTGAAGAAGCTGGCCCGACGCTGGGGCAGCGTGCGCGACGTGATGTTTGTCGGTCGGGCGCTCGGATTCCCGGTCGCCATGGAGGGGGCGCTGAAGCTCAAGGAGCTCTCGTATGTCCACGCAGAGGGCTACGCCGCAGGCGAGCTGAAGCACGGCCCGATCGCGCTGCTTGACCCGCACACCCCGCTGGTGGCGATCGCGACCAAGAGCGCCACCTATGAGAAGGTGGTCAGCAACGTGGCCGAGGTGCACGCCCGCGAGGCACCCGTGGTGGCGGTGGCGACGGTCGGGGACGAGACCATCGATCGCTACGCGCAAGACGTCCTGTACGTGCCCGAGACGCCCGAGGAGATGTCCCCGGTGATCGCGATCGTGCCGCTGCAGCTGCTGGCCTACGAGGTGGCCGTCGCACGCGGCGCGGACGTCGACCAGCCCCGCAACCTGGCGAAGTCGGTCACGGTCGAATAGCCGCCGCCACACTGCCGCGATGAGCCGCCACGAGATCGGCGTCGACCTGATCGACATCGACCGCATCATCGCGACCCTCGGCCGCTTTCCCGATCGATTCCGCGAGCGAGTCCTGACCGACGGCGAGGCGCGCTACTGCGGTGCGCGGGCCGAGCGCATTGCCGGGCGCTGGGCCGCCAAGGAGGCGATCAGCAAGGTGCTGGGCCTGGGCGTTCGCGGCGTCGGTTGGCGGGAGATCGAGATCCTGCCCAACTGGGCGGGCGCCCCACAGGTCCGCCTGCACGCGCGGGCCGCCGCCCGTGCCGCCGCGCTCGGTCTCGAAGACGTGACCGTGAGCATCTCGCACGAACGGCACATGGCGGTGGCGGTGGCGGTCGCGCATATCGCGCCGGAGGCCTAGGCCGATGACAGTCGTGGGACTGTCCCAGGAGTGGGTCGCCGAGCACCTGCCGGCGCGTCCGGCACGGGCACACAAGGGCACCTTCGGGAGGCTGCTGATCGTTGCTGGCTCGATGGAGTATTCCGGCGCCGCGCTGCTGGCTGGGCTCGGCGCAATCCGGGCGGGGGTCGGCCTCGCCTGCCTGGCCACCCCGGAGGCGGTGGGCAGCCGGTTGATGGGGCTCGTCCCCGAGCTGATCTCGATGCTGCTGGTCGAGGAGGCGCCCGGTCTGACGGCACCCGGTGGCTGGCGTCGGTTGGCTGCCGAGGCTCCGGCCTACGACGCCCTCGTCGTCGGTCCGGGGATCGGCCGGCAGCCGGCCACCCTGCGTCGGGCACGCACCTTCATCAGTGAGCTTCGACACCCCGCGGTGATCGACGCCGACGGCCTCGTGGCTCTCGCGGAGGTGCAGCGCTGGTGGCAATCGATTCGAGCGCCCCTGGTCCTCACCCCGCACCCAGGCGAGTTTGCGCGACTGATGCGGATGTCGGAGGGGCTGGCCGATGACGATGTCCAGCGCGCGGATGCGGCGGGCGAGGCGGCAGCTCACTGGAGCCAGGTCGTGGTCCTCAAGGGCGCGCACACCGTCATCGCGTCGCCGACCGGCAACCTTCTGCGGTCCGACGTCGCCACGCCGGCGCTGGCCACGGCCGGAAGCGGTGACGTGCTGGCGGGCGCGATCGGCGCATTCCTGGCCGCCGGGCTCGAGCCATTTGACGCCGCAGGCTGCGGAGTGGCGGCGCACGGCGCGGCCGGCCTGCTGGCCGAGGAGCGGATCGGTGCGGCGGGCGTGGTGGCGCGTGACATCGCCAACCTGCTGCCGACGGCCATCCAGCATCTTCGCGACGGCCAGGGTCGGTGAGCCTGGCCACCGGGCGCAGCCCGCATCGGGCCTGGATCGAGGTCGATCACGCCGCCCTGGCAGGAAACCTGGCCGCGCTCCGCCGGCTCGCCGGGGACCACATGAGCGTGATCGCGGTGGTCAAGGCCAATGCCTACGGCCATGGGGCGATCGAGGTGTCGCGGACCCTGCTCGACCACGGCGCCGAGCGCCTGGCGGTCGCCACGCTGGGGGAGGGGCTCGAGCTGCGGAACGCCGGCATCGTTGCCCCCATCCTCGTCCTGTGGGCGTTGGGAGCCCCGGAGGCCGAGCGGGCCGTCGCCGCCGACCTCGAGCCGGTCGTCTACGACGAGGCCGGAATCGAGCTGATCGAACGAGCGGCAGCCGCCGCCGGGCACCGGGCGGCGGTCCAGCTCAAGGTCGACTCCGGCCTGGGGCGGCAGGGGAGCGAGCCGACAGTGGCAGTCCAGCTGGCGTTGCGCATCGCCCGCAGCCGGCACCTGGAGCTGGTCGGAACCTTCAGCCACCTTGCGGTCCCCGGCGAGGATGAGGCCTACAGCGATGTTCAACGGCTCAAGCTGGCCCAGGCCCTCGACGCCATGCGATCGGCAGGAGCCGATCCCGGCATTGTTCACCTGGCGGCCACCGGGGGCGTGGTGGCAGGCGCCGGGATGTTCGGCGATGCGATTCGGCCCGGGCTCGGGCTGTACGGCATGCTCCCCGCCTGGGCCGGCGACCGCGAGCTGGGACTGCAGCCGGTCCTCACCCTCAAGGCGCTGCCGTTGCGGATCTTCAACCTGGCGGCTGGAGAGGGGATCGGCTACGGGCTCCGCTTCCATGCCGAGCGCGCCACGCGCATCGCCACGCTGGGAATCGGCTACGGCGACGGGTGGCCACGCATTCACGCCAACAACGGTTGGGTCCTGGTGCGCGGTGTTCGTCGGCCCGTGGTGGGGGCGGTCAGCATGGATGGCATAACCGTCGATCTGGGCGATCTTGATGATGTAACCTACGGCGACGAGTTCGTCCTGATCGGCGAGCAGATGGGTGCCCGCATCGACGCCGATGCTGTTGCCGCCCAGCGACGCACCATCAACTACGAAGTGACGACCGCCCTTCGTGACCGCCTCCCGCGCGTGCATCTGCCGGAGGTAGCCGCGAACGCCGGGTGAGGTCGTCGAGCGAGCAGGGTGTCTCGCAGGGAGAGTGCAGCGTGGAGCGGTCCGACTCCCTCGCCGATGAGCTCGAACGGCGCGGAGTCGCCGCCCCAGCGGCGATCCTTTTGGATGCCCATCGGCCTCTCCTGCCGCTTCTTCGCCAGGGAGTCATCTTCCTCGGCCCGCTCCTGAACCCGCTGCTCGGCCCGCGTCGCTTCGGGGTGCTGCGCCAGGCCCTCGATGACCCTGCCGTCTACGACCGCATCGCCGCCAGGCTGGCCGGCGAGCGCCGAGATCCCTCGCGCTAGATGCCCAACCTCGGCGAGTTCGCCTCGTACCTGGTCGCCCTCGTGACTGACGCCATCGGCTCATCGTCGATGCGCCTGGGCGCCGCCCCGACGGTCGTCATTCTGCTGGTACTGCTCGTGGTCCTCTCGCTGGTCGCTCGGCCAGGCGCGCGGTGGATCGCATCGGACCTCGGCGGACTCTCCCGGGTCGGTCGCATGATGGCGCTCGCGGCCGAGTCAGGCGCTGACGCGACGATCTCGCTGGGCAGCGCGGGGGTGAGCCGCGCCGCGTCTGCCACCGATCGCTTTCAGACGCTCGCTGCGCTCCCGCTGCTCGGCCACGTCGCGGATGCGGCCGCACGGGCCGGCGTCCCGCTGCGAGTGACGACCAACGACCCGGTCGCCGTGCTGCTCGCGCAGGGAACGCTGGCCGCGGCGCATGAACGGACCGCCACGCCGGAGCGAGCCTCTGCGACGGCGGTTGAGTATGTCGGGGAGGGTCGATCATCCTCAGCTGCATTCGCCCTCGCCTCCGCCCAGCCGCACGGCGTGGCAGTGGTTGCCGGGGCGCTGGGCGAGGATGCCCTGCTCGTGCTCGACGGCGTGCTGGGTGACGCGGAGTGGAGCCTTGCCGGCACGGCGAGCAGCTCCCAGCTGGCGGGCCCCCTGCTGGACGGCGACGGGAGCCTGGTCGGCCCGGCCTTCTTCCAGACGGCCGGCGATATCGGCGCCGGCGGTCATGCGCGAACGGTGGTGCTGGCGGCGAACCGCCTGATCTGGGGCGCCATCGGGCTCCTGCTGGTCGGTTCTCTGATCGCGTTGGCCGGCGGGCCACAGGTCGCTGCCTTCCTGACGGGGCGCTGAGCGCGATGCGTCGTACGATCCTGACCGGCGTTGTCCTGGTAACGGGGCTGCTGGTCCTGCTGGACCTGATGATCGTGAACCCCTCCCTCCATGGCGCGGCGGGTGCGGTGAACGAGCTCCTCGTCCTGCTTGCGGCAGCGGCGGCGGTTGGGGGCGGCGCCACGCTGATGGCCCACCACGTTCGCAACCTCGCGGCTGCGGATGGGGATTCGGCGGCCTCCATCGCCCTCCTGCTCGGGATGGCTGTGATGTTGGTGGCTGGCCTGCGACCCGGTTCAAGCGGCAGCTCCGACCCGGCGGTCCTATGGCTGGTGGCGGCCCTCCTCGCACCGATCGCAGCATCGGTCTTCGCGCTCCTCTTCATCTTCCTGCTCGCCGCCTTCCGGCGAGGGTTCACGCTCCGGGTCCGCGAGACATCACTGATGGCCGGTGCCGCGGCCATCGTCATCGTCCTCCTCCTCCCGGTCGGCGGCCAGGCCGGCGACCGGCTGGCCGCCGCTGCCGGATGGGTTCGCGACGTGCCGCTCGGCGGCGTCTTCCGCGGACTGCTGATCGGAATCGGGATCCTGGTTGCGGTCAGCGCGGCTCGCTCGCTGATGGGCCTCGACGCCGATGACGAATAGCCCCTCGTCGCCCCTCGTGAGCGAAGAGAGCGTCGCCCGCTTGCGCCGCGCCGCCCCGGCCTTGCTCCTGTTGCTGGCGCTCGCGGTGGCATCGCTCCTCTCCGGCAGCACCGGCGGATTGCGGCTGGCCAGCCCAGACCGATCGCACGTCGATCAGCTGCGGAGGGCGATCGGCGAGCTCCCGAGTGGGGCCCTCGTCCTGATCGCCTGCGACGCGGACCTGGGGACCTATGCGGAGATCAGAGCGACGACGCGGGCGGCGATCGACGATCTGACGGCCCATGGCGCCCGGCTGGCGATCGTCAGCTTCACGCCGGAGGGTCGCGCAATCGCCGCGGCGGAGCGCGACCGCATCAGTCGCGCCGGAGCGGCGGACCCGCCGGCCGACCTCGGGTTCGTCGCGGGGTCGGAGGCCGGATTGGTGCGCAGCATTGAGTCGATCGTCCCCGCGGCGGCCGCGGGCGTGACCTTCGACGCGATCCGCGAGCGAGGCGGTGGCATCGGCGCCTTTGACATGGTCCTCATCGTGTCGGGGAGCGACATCTCGGCGCGCAGCTGGGTCGAGCAGGTCGGGACACGCCTCCCGGCGCTGTCGATGGTGTCCATCGCCCCCACTTTCCTCGACCCTGAGCTCGAGCCTTTCCTGCGCTCGGGCCAGCTGAGCGCCCTCGTCTCCACGCTGCGTGACGGGGTGGCCTACGCCGAGGCAGTCTCCCCGGGATCAGGTTCCAGCCGGGGGCCGATCGTCGGCGCGCTGCCGATGCTGATTGGCATGCTCGCGGGACTGGCCGTGCTGGCCGAGGCGGGGTTCCGGCAGCTCGGTCGCCGTGCCCGGCGCCCCGCTGGCCGCCGCGCTCGATCATGAACGGCTTCGGCGGCGCCGACCTGGCAGGGACGGTGGCGACCTGGGTGGCCGCCATCGCCACCATTGCGGTGTGGTCCTACCTGACCGGTTCTCGGCGGCTCTTCGTCCTGATCCAGCACCTGCTTGCGGGCCTGGCCACCGGGTACCTGGTGCTGCTGGCGATCCGAGACGTCCTCGTGCCACGACTCGCCGTGCCTCTGGTCGAGCATCCCGCTGACCGCGCGCTGCTGGTCCCTGCCCTGGTGCTGGTGGGAATGCTGGTCGGCGCCTCATGGCTCCCCCGACGCGTCACGGCACCAGTCGCCGGGATCCTGGTCGGGGGGATCGCCGCCTTCGCGCTGGGGGGCGCCGTGGTCGGCACGGTCCTGCCGCAGATCGCCGCCGCCCTCCCGAGCACCGGCGCAGCCTCGCCTGACCTGGTGGGTGAGGTGATCTCGCTGGCCATCACCTCGCTCGTGCTGCTCGCCTTCCTGCACGGGGCGCCGCGAGGGAGGCTGACCACCCGAGCCGCGATGGTGGGCCGCTGGCTCCTGGTCGGGGGAATCGGAGGATGGCTCGGGTTCCTCGTCGTGAGCCGGCTCTCGCTGCTCGTCGATAGAGTCGCCTTCCTGCTCGGCGATTGGCTTACCGTTCTCCGATGACGACCCAGGCCCCCGCCCGAGATCCCGGCCGGGCAACCGCCGAGCTGTCGCTCCTGGTCGACATCGGCTCCGCGTGGACGAAGGCGGCGGTGGTCGGTCGCGTCCTTGGCCGATGGCGGATCGCGGCGCACGCCGCACAGCCCAGCGCCTGGGACGAGGAGGAGCTGATCGCCACCCTGGCACGACGGCTGGCAACCGCCGCCGACCCTCGCGTCTCGAGACGGATCGCGGCACTCCTCGCCGACGCGCCCCGGATCGCGGTGCACACCCCGGTCCGGCCCGGCCGCATCGCCCTGGCGGCCGTCTCATCGGAGCTTTCCGGCCAGGCGGCGCGCCGCGCGGCGGAGGCAGCCGGCTGGGTGATCGTCGAGGCGGTCACCGTCGATGACGGCCGGCCGGTGGTCGAGCGCCTCTCGGCGCTGCAGTCGGCCGAGGTCGACGCCTGGCTGATCGCAGGCGGCTTCGACGAGGAGGGGGGCGAGGGCGCGCTCGAGGTGGCCGGGCTCGTGGCTGCGGCTCGTGGCGGCGGTCGATCGCCGGTGGTGTGGGCCGGCTCAGCGGGCCTCACCGAGCGGGTCGCGGCCCTGTTTGAACCGGGAGTCCTGCGCGCGGTCGCCAATCCCCGTCCTTCCGCCGACCGCGAGAACCTGGTTCCCCTGCGGCGGTACCTCGACGGCCTGATCGAGCGGCTGGTCGAGCGCGGTGCGGCACGCCAGCTGGCGCCGATCGGGTTCGGCCGGGCGGTGGCGGAGCTTGCCCGCGCCTCGCGTCTGCGCGTGGTGGGGGTGGACCTGGGGGCCCGCTACGCCACCTGGGCCAGCGCGGACGAGAACGGCATGGCTGAAAGCCAGGTCGTGGCGCTCGGAGGTCTCGCAGCACCGATGCTGACGGCGCCGGGCGGCCCAACGCGAATCGCGCGCAGCCTGCCGGTGGCGATCGACGAGTTGGCGGTGGCGGATGCCCTCCAGAACCTGCGTGCCCGCCCGGGATCGATCCCCCAGACCGATGAGGAGCTGGCCGTGGTCCACGGCGCCGCCCGTCACCTCCTCGCCGAGCTTGCGGCGAATGGTCCGCAGCCCCAGGGGATCGACCTGCTGATCGGCTCGGGGCGCACGATCGGAAGCGCGCCGCTGCCGGCCCAGGCGATGCAGCTGCTGCTCGACGGCATCCGGCCGGTCGGCGTCGTGCAGGTTGCGATCGACCCGGCCGGTGCGTTGGGCCCGCTCGGGGCGCTACGCGACGACGAGATCGTCGAAGGGCTTGGCACGTTGCGAGACGACCTGCTGACGCCGCTCGGTGCCGCGGTTGTCTGCCGTGGCGGGCGGACCGGTCATCTCTCGATGCGCGTCACGGTCCATCGCGTCGGCTGGCGCTCGCTCGGCCCGATCGAGGTGCGACCCGGCCAGCTCGAGGTCGTCCCGCTCCCGCGAGGGCAGGTCGCCGAGCTGGAGATCGAGCTCGACCCCGGGGTCAGCCTCGGCGCTCCGCGCCGCACCCGCCGACTGCATGCGTCGGTGACTGGTGGCGCGGTCGGCGTGGTCCTTGACGCCCGCGACGCGCCGCTCCTCCTGCCACGCCGCAGCGACGACCGACGGGCGGTGCTCAGCGCGTGGCGCGACACGTTCCAGCGCGAGGTTCGGCCGCCGGCCGAGGGGGCGGCATGATCGAGGCGTCGCTGCATCGCATCCACCTGCCGCGCGGCACGGTGGTGAGCGCGCGCGTCGGGGCCGAGATCAAGCCCGATGAGGTGATCGGCCTGCGGCGCGGGGCGATGGCACCCGTCCGGGTGCCGGTCACGCGCCCCCTCCACCGTCAGCCCGGCGAGATCGAGGAGCTGCTGGTCGTGAAGCCGGGCGACCGCGTCGAGGCTGAGCAGCCGCTCGCCCTGGTCGAGGGTGGCGGGGTGGTGCTCGCCCCGGTCGCCGGCCTGGTGCTGGCCGCTTCGGGACGCGACGGGACGCTCCTGCTCGCGCCGCTCGCCGCCGAGGAGTCGGTGATCGGGCACGTTCGCGGTCGGGTGCGCGACGTCGAGGAGGGATCGCTCGTGATCGAGGTGCCGGCCGCTCGGCTGCAGGGCGTCGGGGGGAGTGGCGAGGCGGTGCACGGTGAGCTGGTGGTCGGCGTGCCGAATCCCGGCGACGAGCTGCGGGCCGCCGCGATCGATGCAGGCGCTACGGGCAAGATCCTGGTTGGTGGATCGCGAGCCTCGGCTGAGACGCTGACCCGGGCCCGTGCGATGGGTGTGGCCGGGATCGTGCTGGGCGGCGTGCTGGACAAGGAGCTGCGCGACTTCGAGGTCATCCAGCGCCGCCGGCGCGAGGCTGGCGGCATGACCGGTGCATTCGGGATCCTGCTGGTCGAGGGCTTCGGCAAGGTCGGGATCGACCCCCAGCTCTTCGCGTGGTTCCGCACGCACGCCGGGCGCGTCGCCAGCCTGTTCGGAGCCGATGGGCTGCTGTACGTCTATGACGCGGCTCCGCTGCCCACCCGTCGCGCGCTGGCCAGGGTCGGGGACCGGGTGATCGCGCATCGACGCCCGTTCCAGGGGCGCGGTGGCGTCCTGGTGGGGATGCTCGACGACCTGCACGCTGCCCAATCGGGGATTCCGACCCGCATCGCCCTCGTTCGCTTCGAGGACGGGCGGCTCGCCCCGGTCCCGCTGGCCAACATCGAGGCCACGGTGCTGCCCGAAGGCCGCTGAGCGGCCGCTCCCGTATCCTTCGGGCCATGCAGGATCAGGGGACTCTCAGCACGGCTGCGCCGGAGGAGACGAGGGCGATCGGGCAGGCGCTGGGCTCCCACGCCCACGCGGGGGCCATGCTGGCGCTGATCGGCCCATTGGGAGCCGGCAAGACCGAGCTGGCCAAGGGGGTTGCCGAGGGGCTTGGGGTGACGAGCGTGGTCAACAGTCCGACGTTCGTGCTCATGAACGAGCACGAGGGCCGGCTACGGCTCTTTCATATCGACGCCTACCGCCTCGACGATCCCGAGGAGGCAGTCGCCGCTGGCCTCTTCGACGATCGGCAGGCGGACGGGGTGGCCGTGGTGGAGTGGGCCGATCGCCTCGCCGATCGCCTGCCAGCCGAGCGGCTGGAGCTGACCCTGGTCCCCGAGGGAGATGGGAGCGACCGGCGCCACATCAGCTGGCGGGCGGTCGGGACCGCGCACCAGCGCCTCGCCGGCAACGCCCTGACGAAGCCATGATCATCGCCATCGAGAGCGCCTCGAGCGATCGCTCGCTCGCGCTCGCCTCGCAGGACGGGGTTGCGTTCGCCTCCGATGGCTGGGCAAGTGATGGGCGCCAGGCAAGCGAGCTGCTGCCTCGCCTCCTCGTGCTGCTGGCGCGGGCCGGGCGTGACCTGCGGGAGGTGACCGCCCTGGCCGTCGGCGTGGGCCCTGGCTCGTTCACCGGCCTGCGAGTCTCGATGAGCCTGGCCAAGGGGATCGCCCTCGCCCTGCGCGTCCCGGTGGTCGGCATCCCCAGCCTGGAGGCCTGGCTCGAGGCAGAGCCCCGCGCTGCGGCTGCGATCGCGCGCGCGGGGGCCCAGGATGCCTATCTGCTCAGTCGTGGTGCCAGCCAGCCACGGATGGTGGCCGCGTCGGACCTGCGCGGCCTGGTCGGCGGGTCAGTGTTGTCGGCCTCGTCCGAGCTGGCCCTCGCGTTCGACCTGTCCGACACGCTCACGCCGCAGGAGGCGGCGGCAGCAGTCGCGCGACTCGCGGCCACCCGGCTCGGCCTGGATCCGGGCGGGGACGACCTGGCGGGGCTCGAGCCGTGGTACCTCCGGGCGCCAAGGGGCGTCCCAGCTCCCGAGACGGTGAGCGGATGGCCGTGAGCGCACCACTCGTGGTCGGGCCGATGCGCATGGCCGACGTCGCCGCGGTCCTCGAGATCGAGCGGCTCAGCTTCAGCTCGCCCTGGCCCGCCTTTGCGTTCGAGCAGGAACTGACGGCGAACCGCCTCGCGCACTACCGGGTGGCGCGCCTGGCAGACCGAGTGGTCGCCTTCGGCGGCATCTGGCTGATGGTCGACGAGGCGCACATCACGACCTTCGGCGTGCACCCCGACCATCGTCGGCGGGGGATCGGGCGACGCCTGCTGCTTCAGCTGGCCGAGGTGGCCCTCGAGCTCGGGTCCTCGCGCATGACCCTGGAGGTGCGCCTCAGCAACGAGCCCGCCCAGCGGCTGTATCGCTCGTTCGGCTTCAACATCACCGGGCGCAGGGTCGCCTACTACAGCGACGACGGCGAGGACGCGCTGGTGATGACGACCCCCGACCTCGCCGGCCCGGCCATGCAGGCGGTGCTTTCGGCCGAGCTGGCCCGGGCGTCCGAGAACGGCCTCGCATGAGTGGGCCGCGGGTGCTTGCCATCGAGACGAGCTGCGACGAGACCGGGGTGGCGGTGGTGAGCGGAGGCCGGCACATCACCTCCAACCAGGTCGCCACCCAGATCGCGCTGCACGCGGCGACCGGGGGCATCGTGCCGGAGGTTGCCGCGCGACAGCAGCTGCGTTGGATCGTGCCGACGGTCCAGGCTGCCATGGCCGACGCCAACGTTGACTGGGACGACCTCGATGCTGTGGCAGTGACCTATGGCCCCGGCCTGATCGGCTCGCTGCTGGTCGGCGTCAACGTGGCCAAGGCGCTGGCGGCAGTGCACGACCTGCCACTGGTGGGGATCAACCATATCGAGGGCCACATCTACGCCAACTGGCTGACCGATCTGCCCGCCGAGGATCCGCAACCCGCCGAGCCGCCGTTTCCCCTGCTCTGCCTGGTCGTCAGCGGCGGGCACACCCAGCTGGTGCTGATGCAGGATCACGGTCGATATCGGCTGCTGGGCCAGACCGTCGACGATGCGGCCGGCGAAGCATTCGACAAGGTCGGGCGGCTGCTCGGCCTGCCCTACCCGGGCGGCCCGGCCATCAGTGAGGCTGCCGAGGGCGCGACGGCAGCGACCCGCTTCCCTCGGGCACGCACCGCGGGGCCGTACGACTTCAGCTTCTCGGGCCTGAAGACCGCGGTCCTGCGCGAGGTGGCCGGCTACCGGGATCGCGGCGTCCCGATTCCGATCGACGGCCTGGCGGCAGCCTTCGAGGAGGCCGTGGTCGACGCGCTGGCGACCAAGACAGTCGCCGCAGCGGATGAGCACGGCGTTGCCGCGGTGGCGATGGGTGGCGGGGTTGCGGCCAATCGGTCGCTGCGCAGCGTGCTCCGTCAACGGCTCGACGCGCTCGGTCTGCCGCTGCTCGTCCCGCCGCCGGCGTGGTGCACCGACAACGGGGCCATGATCGGGGCTGCCGCGGGATTCCGCTTC
Source organism: Chloroflexota bacterium (assembly GCA_039934115.1). Taxonomy (GTDB): domain Bacteria; phylum Chloroflexota; class Limnocylindria; order QHBO01; family QHBO01; genus CF-167. The sequence goes on from JBDTMU010000008.1 coordinate 12,998, forward strand.
CTCGCCGGTGACCGTGCCGGGCCGGCGCTCGAAGCGATCCCGAACCTCTCACTGGCTTGGTCCGAGGGGTGACCGGTCCGCTCGCGCCGGAGCGCCTGGTGCCTCCCACGCCCGGACAGCTGCGCCGCCTGCTGGCCGCCGAACGGCTCCGCCCGCGCAAGGCGCTCAGCCAGAACTTCCTGACCGACGCTGCCGCCCTCGACATGATCGTGGCCGCGGCCGAGCTGGTGCCGGGCGACCGCGTCGTGGAGGTCGGACCAGGGCTCGGCGTGCTGACCCGCCGCCTGCTTGCCGCGGGGGCGGAGGTCCTCGCGGTCGAGCTCGATCCGCGCCTGGCCGCGTACCTGCGGCGCGAGCTGAGCGGGGCCCCCGGGTTCGAGCTGATCGAGGCCGATGCGCTCTCGCTCCACCCGCGCGAATGCTTCCCGGGGGAAGACTTCAAGCTGGTCGCCAACATCCCCTACCACATCACCAGCCCGCTGCTGCACGCCTTCCTGGAGGGCGATCGACCACCGCTGCTGGCGGTCCTCCTGGTGCAGGCCGAGGTGGCGGCGCGGGTGGCGGCCGCCCCCGGCCAGATGAGCTACCTGTCGGTCTTCGTCCAGAACGTGGCCGAGGCGGAGATCGTTGGCCACGTCGATGCCGCCGCCTTCGAGCCGCCGCCCGAGGTCGACTCCGCCATCCTGCGCCTGCGCCGCCGCGCCACCCCCCAGGTCCCGGTGGGGCCGGGACGTGAGCCGTTCTACCGGCTGGTCCAGGCGGGATTCCGTCAACGCCGCAAGCAGCTCCACAACGCGCTCGGCCGGGAGCTGCCGGTGCCGCGGACGAGGTTGGCCGACGCGTTCGCGGCCTGCGGCATCGACTCCGAGCGCCGGGCGCAGACCCTCTCCCTGGCTGAGTGGGACTGTCTCAGCCAGCATCTGGCGCCGCTCCTCGCGAACGAGACGGCGGGCGACGATTGACGCCGCTCAGCCTCGAGGCTCCGGCCAAGCTGAACCTGTCGCTGCGCGTCGTTGGCCAGCGGCCGGACGGATTCCACCTCCTCGAGACGGAGATGGTGCTGCTGGAGCTCGCCGATCGGCTCCTCCTCCTGCCTGGCGCCCCGGGATTGCGGGTCGAAGCGGCGCCGGGCGAGGAGATCCCCCTCGATCACAGCAACCTCGCCTGGCGCGGCCTCGTGGCGGCCATCGGCGCCCAGCCCGAGCTCGTGTGCCTGGCGCTCGAAAAGCAGATCCCTGTCGGTGCCGGGCTCGGCGGGGGCTCATCCGATGCGGCGGCGGCGTGGCGCCTCGGTCGACGCGTCTCATCCGAGCCGGATGCGGCGGCGCCCGACGACCTCGTCGAGCTCTCGCGCCTGGGTGCCGACGTGCCGTTCTTTGCCGCTTGCGTCGCCGCCGCTCGCGTGAACGGCATCGGCGAGCAGGTGACGCCGCTGGATGCCCCCGCGCCGGATCATGCCATCCTGGCGCACCCAGCCTTCCGGCTGTCGACCGAGGCCGTCTTCGGCGAGCTGCGACCAACCGACCTGGCGGCCGAACGACCCTACCGCAACGATCTCCTTGCACCGGCGCTGCGCCTCCGCCCCGAGCTCGGTGACGTGATGCGGCGGGTAACGGATGCAGGAGGTGAGCCGCGCCTGACCGGTTCGGGATCGACGATCTTCGCGCTGACCGATGATGCCGAGCGCGCGGCGGCCATCGCTACCGGCCTCCGAATCACCGGGGTGCAGGTCACCGTGACGCGCCTGCGGCGCGAGCCGGCAGAGATCCTCGAGCTCGGCGAGGAGTCGCTGGATGCTGGCGCACCGGCGCCGAGCATGGGATGATCGAGGCCCGATGCCCGATAAAGGAGTCATGACGGTCCGCGACGAGGTCCAGACCGATGCCGCGCCCGCCGCAATCGGCCCATACAGCCAGGCGATGCGGGTCGGCGGATTCATCTTCACCGCCGGGCAGGTCGGGGCCGAGCCCTCGGACGGTGCGCTCGTGGATGGCGTCGCGGCCCAGGCTGATCGCGCGCTGCGCAACCTGGCCGCGGTCCTGGCAGCGGCTGGATCGAGCTTCGACCAGGTGGTGAAGACCACCATCTTCCTGACCGACATGGGTGACTTCCAGGCGGTCAACGAGGTGTACGCCCGTCATCTGTCGCAGCCCTTCCCGGCCCGATCGACGATCGCTGTCAAGGCGCTGCCAAAGGGTGCGCTGGTGGAGATCGAGATGATCGCGGTTGCCTCCCACGAGGAGCCTGAACGATCGTGATCGGACCAGCGGCGGTCGTCCTGGCCGCCGGACAGGGCACGCGCATGCGCTCCCGCCTGCCGAAGGTGCTCCACCCGCTGGCAGGGCGGCCGATGATCGAGCATGTCCTCGCCTCGCTCGCCGAGGCCGGGATCGAGCAGCAGGTGGTCGTCGTCGGGCACGACGCGGAGCAGGTCGAGGCGGCCATCGGGGCCCGCGCCACGACCGTGCGACAGGAGCCCCAGAAGGGGACCGCTGATGCCGTGCGCATCGGCCTTGAGCAGCTTGACCCTGGGACGCAGCAGGTCGTGGTGGCGATGGGAGATGCGCCGCTGGTGCCGGCCGCATTGTTCGGGGAGCTCCTCTCCGCGCAGGCCGCGGGAGACGCCTGCATCGCGCTCCTCGCATCGCGGCCGCACGATCCGAGTGGCTACGGCCGCCTCGTGCGCGATGCCGGTGGCTCGGTGCAGGCGATCGTCGAGGAGCGCGACGCCGATGTGCGGGTGCTCGAGCTGGGAGAGGTCAATGCCGGGACCTACTGCTTCGACGCCGGATGGCTGCGGGCCAACATCGGCGCCGTGCCTGCCTCACCTTCGGGCGAGCATTACCTGACCGACCTGGTGGCGATCGCTGTCTCGGCAGGCAGCACCGTGGTCGTGGTCAGCTCGCCACGCGCGGAGCTGGCGATGGGGATCAACGATCGGTCCGGGCTGGCAGCTGCCGAGCGGATCCTGCGGGGCGAGATCGCCGAACGCCACATGCGCAACGGGGTCACCATCGTCGATCCGTCGAGCACCTTCATCGACGTCGACGTTCAGATCGGCGAGGACACGCGGATCGAGCCGTGGACCGTCCTGTCGGGCACCACCACGATCGGCGCAGAGGCGGTGATCGGTCCCCAGGCCCACGTTCTCGACTCGAAGATCGGAGCGCGGACGGTGGTCTGGTCCAGCGTGGTCGAGTCGTCGGTCGTGGCCGAGGACGTGCAGATCGGCCCGTACAGCCACCTCCGGCCGGGGTGCGAGATCGGGCCGGGCTGCAGGATCGGCAACTTCGCCGAGCTCAAGATGACCCGAGTCGGGGCCGGAAGCCAGATCCATCACTTCAGCTACCTGGGCGATGCCGATCTCGGCGAGGCGGTGAACATCGGCGCCGGGACGATCACGGCCAACTTCGATGGGACCGCCAAGCACCGGACCACGATCGGCGACGGGGCGTTCATCGGGGTCGACACCTTGCTGCGCGCGCCGGTCAGCATCGGGCCGGGGGCACGCACCGGGGCGGGCGCGGTGGTCACCCGCGATGTGCCGGCCGGCGAGACGGTGGTCGGCATGCCGGCGCGGCCCATTGGAACCGGCCGAAGGAAACCGGAAGCCGATGCCTGAGCCAACCACGGGCATCGGAACCGGCAACCCGATCCTCGACCTTGCCATCGTCATGGCGCTGATCCTCGTCGGCGGCTTCTTCGCCGCCAGCGAGATCGCTCTCATCACCGTCAAGCGGCACCGGCTCAACCAGCTCGTCGGGGAGGGGAGCCGGGCCGCCAGGGTGGCCCAGCGCCTGACCGAGGATCCCAGCCGCTTCCTGGCCACGATCCAGATCGCCATCACCTTCCTCGGCTTCCTGGCCTCGGCGGTGGGCGCGGTTGCCCTGTCCGGCTCACTCAAGAACGTCGTGGGCCTGATCCCGTTCCTCGAGGATGCGGCCGGCGAGATCAGCTTCGTGCTCGTCACCCTGATGATCGCGCTCGCCTCGATCATCATCGGCGAGCTGGTGCCCAAGACCCTGGCCCTCAGCTTCCCGGATCGCTTCGCCATCTTCGTGGCGCGCCCGATCGGCTGGTTCGACCGCCTGCTGCGACCGATCGTGTGGCTCGTCTCGACCATCTCGAACGTGCTGGTGCGTGCGCTCGGTGGCAAGGACCGGCCGCAGGCCGGCTACCTCTCGACCGAGGAGCTGAAGATGCTGGTCGAGACCGGCAGCGAGCAGGGCGGCATCGAAGAGGAGGAGAAGGAGATGATCCACGGGGTCATCGAGCTGGCGGAGACGAAGGTCCACCAGGTGATGGTCCCGCGCATCGGCATCCGGGCGGTCGAGGTCCACGACCCGATCGACGAGGTACTCGACATGATCGTCCGCGCCGGCCACTCGCGGGTGCCGGTCTACGAGGAGAGCCTCGACAACATCGTTGGCATCCTCTACGCCAAGGATCTGCTGCCGTTCCTGCGACCCGGTGCCGCGCCGTCGACCGAGATCGACATCCGGGCCCTGGCGCGTCCCGCGGCTTACGTGCCCGAGACCAAGCCGGTCGACGAGCTGCTGCACGAGATGCGCGTCGACAAGCGGCACATCGCGATCGTGGTCGACGAGTACGGCGGCACGGCGGGCCTGATCACGATGGAGGACGTGGTCGAGGAGATCGTGGGCGAGATCCAGGACGAGTACGACAGCGAAGAGTCGCTGGTCGAGCCGCTCGAGGAGGAGGACAAGATCGCCTTCCGGATCGACGGGCGGGTCAGCATGGACGACCTGCGCGACCTGTTCGAGCTCTCCGACACCGAGGAGGAGGACGAGGACGAGTACGACACCGTCGGCGGGTTCATCGTCCACCGCGTCGGACGCATCCCGCTGCCGGGGGCCGTTGTGCCGTTCCGCGACGTGACGCTGACGGTCGAGACGGCGGAGCCGCGGCGCATCGCCAAGGTCATCGCCACCCGCCCGCGCCAGCAGGAATCGGAGATGGGAGAGCTGGCGGCTGCCGACGCCGACTAGGCGCTGATCATGCTTTCGACGAGCGCACGCAAGTCCTCAACGCCCTCCACCGGAACGGGAAGCGACCGCGCCTCCACCAGCGCCAGGTCCCGATAGCGGCGCGCCTCCTGCTCGGTGGCCTCCCGGGCGCCGGAGCGTTCCAGGATATCCAGCACCTCATCGGTGAGCTCGTCCGACATCGGCATGTCACCTGCCGGCGGGCCGGAGCCATCCGTGGCCCGGATCCGCGGCTGGTAGATGGCGATCAGGCGCGCGACGTCGGTCGCGGCTGCGTTCCGCATCGCCCACACCACCGGATAGGTCTTCTTGCGCTTCCGGATGTCGCCCGCCGCTGCCTTCCCCGAGTCGGCGCTGGCCCAGAAGCTACCCTTCAGGTCGTCGGCGATCTGGAAGGCCATGCCGAGGTCGCGCCCCAGCCGGT
>JBDTMU010000009.1:0-18106 GCA_039934115.1 Chloroflexota bacterium
ATCGCCTTCAACATGTACGCGCTCTGGCTCTTCGGGCCGATCATCGAGCAGATGTACGGGCACGTCGAGTTCGCCGTCATCTACCTGCTCTGCGCCCTGGGCGGGAACGTTCTCACCATCCTGCTGGCGCCCAACGTCCCGGCGGTCGGCGCGTCGGGCGCCATCTTTGGGCTCTTCGGCCTGGCCTTCATCGTCTCGCGCAGGCGGCACCTGCTGCTGGGGCCGCAGGCCAGGGCGATGCTCTCTCGGGTCGGCACCCTGCTCGTTCTGAACCTGATCATCACCTTCGCCATTCCGTACATCAGCTGGACCGGCCATGTCGGCGGATTGGCGGTGGGCGGCGTGATCGGCCTGCTGTTGGCCCCTGCCAACGTGCCGACCATGGGCGGCATGTGGCGGGCGCCCGACGGCTCGCTTCTCGCTCGACGCATCTCGCCGTCGCTGCGGGTCAGCACCTACCTGCTGGTCGCGGCCGTCCTGGTCCTGGGAACCTACGTGGCGATCCGGCAGCTGGGCTGAAGGCCATGTGCTACGACGCTGACGCTCGACCGCCATTCCCCCCGATCCACGGCGCGGCGCTCGATGCCGGCGAGCAGACCCTCACCTCAGCGGACGGAACGCTGGTTGCGGCCTACGCGGCTCGCGCCGCCGCGCCGAGTGGGGCGGGGATCGTCATCCTGCCGGACGTGCGCGGCCTCCACCCCTTCTTCGAGGAGCTGGCCCTGCGATTCGCCGAGGCGGGTGTGGACGCGATCGCCGCTGATTACTTCAGCCGGACCGCGGGGACTGGCCGTCGCGGCGCCGACTTCGACTACGCCAGCCACGTGCCGCTGACTCGCCATGAGACGCTGAACGCCGACATCGCGGCGGCGGCCGCCTACCTGCGGTCCGCCGGCGGGGGAGCCGTCGAGCGGCTGTACACCGTGGGCTTTTGCTTCGGCGGGCGCCTCAGCTACCTGCAGGCGGCATCGGGAATCGACGCCGCTGGGGTGATCGGCTTCTACGGATGGCCGGTGGGCGCGAGTAGCGCCGGTCTTCCTGCCCCGGCCGATGAGGCCCCGAGGTTCACCTGTCCGGTGCTGGCGATCTGGGGCGGCGCGGACCGGGGGATCGGGCCGGAGGCTGCACAGGCCTTCGACCAGGCGCTGGATCGCGCCGGCGTGCCCCACACCTCGGTCACTTATCCGGGAGCGCCCCATTCGTTCTTCGATCGGCAGGCGAGCGAGCATGCCGAGGCATCGGCCGATGCCTGGCGCCAGATGCTGGAGTTCATGGGCGTCAGCGGCGGGGCGACCGGATAGGGCTCAGGCTCCGGGCGCGGGCAGGCTGCTCGAGACCGGGGCGGGCTTCTGCGGCTTCATCGGCTGCAGGTAGACCGCCAGGACGCCAACCACGTAGACGACCCAGATGACGAGGGTCGTCCACTCGGGGGTGCTGCTGTACCCGAACACCGCGCGAAGCAGCTGTCCGAGCAGGTTGCCGCCCTCCGGCGCATCCGGCAACAGGGCGCTGATGTCGAAGGCGGTCGAGGTGCCGAAGCCGATCAGCCCCGCGTCGATGAACTCGTGCGCCGCATGGCTGACCAGTCCGCCGGCGATGAAGACGAGCGCGACCCCGGTCCATCGGAAGAAGCGCGCCAGGTTCATCACCCGCGCCCCGCGGTAGAAGCCGTAGCCGAGCAGGACCGCGATGAGGATGCCGATGAAGGCCCCGACCAGGGTGCTCGCCGCCCCGGCCTGCTCGGTCGTGGCCGCGGTGGCCTGGCCGAGCAGGAACAGCGACGTCTCGATCCCCTCGCGAATGACCGCGGTGAAGGCGAGAAGCGACAAGGCCCACACGCTGCCGTCAGTGAGCGCGCGATCGACGCCGGCATGGAGCTCGCCCTTGATGTTGGCGGCGGTGCGTCGCATCCAGAAGAGCATCCAGGTCACCACGATGGCGGCGAGGAGCATGGCGCTGCCCTCGAAGTACTCCGCCGCGGGCGAGGTGAGGCCACCGATGCTGATCCACAGCACGCCGCCCACCGCTGCGCTGGCGGCGACCGCGGCACCGGTGCCAAGCCAGATGCGCCCGAAGCGACGGGCATTTCCGGTGCGGGCCAGGTAGGCCAGGATGATGCTGACGATGAGCGCCGCCTCGACCCCCTCGCGGAGGCCAGTGAGCAGCCCGGTCGTCAAGAAGCCGATGTCCAAGGGAAATCAAGGCTAGCCGAGCGCCCTTTGCCCGTCAATCGAAGTCCTACTGGGTGAGTCAGGATTCGCGCCACATGGGCTGGGAGGCCGCGTCGGACGGCTAGAATCCGAGCCTCATGATCGACTTTTCCCTGACCGATGCGCAGCGCGACGTGCAGCGCACCGCCCGTGTCTTTGCCGAGCGAGAGATCCTGCCGCGCATCCACGAGCTCGATTCGACGGCCACCTACGACCGCTCGCTCTACGAGAAGATGGGCGCCGCAGGCTTGCTGGGACTGCCGATCCCCGAGCGCTACGGCGGCACGGGCATGGATTACATCGCCTTCGCGCTGCTGTGCGAGGAGATGGAGCGGGCCGACACCGCGTTCCGGGTGATCCTCTCGGTCCATACCGGCCTGAACTCCCTGACCCTCCTGCAATGGGCCAACGAAGACCAGAAGCAGCGCTACCTGGTCCCGCAGGCCCGCGGCGAGAAGCTGGCCACCTTCGGCCTCACCGAGCCTGGAGTGGGCAGCGACGCCGCCAACCTGACGACCACCGCGCGCCGCGACGGGGACCGGTACCTCCTCAACGGCAGCAAGATCTGGATCAGCCTGGGCGACACGGCCGATTCGGCGCTTGTCTTCGCCACGGTCGACAAGGCCGCCGGCCACAAGGGGATCACCGCCTTTATCGTCGAGCGCGGCTTCCCCGGCTTCAGCAGCGAGTCGCTGCACGGCAAGCTCGGCGTGCGGGCCGGCAACACCGGCATCCTCACCTTCTCCGACTGCGAGGTCCCGCTCGAGAACCGGGTCGGCGAGGAGGGGGAGGGATTCACCATCGCCATGAGCGCGATCGACCAGGGCCGATACACGGTGGCGGCCGGATCGGTGGGGCTGGCGCAGGCCTGCCTGGACGCATCGGTCAAGTACGCGCATGAGCGCAAGGCCTTCGGCGAGGAGATCGGGCGGCACCAGCTGGTCAAGCAGATGCTCTCGAACATGTACGCCGGCATCGAGGCGGGGCGCCTGCTCGTCTTCAAGGCCGGTTGGAAGAAGAACCGGGGCGAACGCAACACGCGCGAGACCGGGCTCGCCAAGTGGTTCTGCACCGACCACGCGGTCCAGAGCGCGCTCGACGCGATCCAGATCCACGGCGCATACGGCTACAGCGACGAGTACCCAGTCGAACGCTACCTGCGCAACAGCAAGGGCTCGGTGATCTACGAGGGGACGAGCCAGATCCACACCCTGATGCAGGCCGATTACCTGCTCGGCTACCGCCAGGATCGCCCGCTGCGCATGCCCCAGGCCCCGTTCGAAGGGGAGATGTAGGCCCATGAGTCGAGCCGTCGAGCTGCTGCTGGGCATGATGCTGCTCGTCATCGGGCTCCTGGTGCTCGCCAGCGAGCCGATCGGGAACTGGTTCTCCGGGCTCGGCATCAGCGAGGAGCTGCTGGCCTGGTGGCCCGCCATCGTCGTCGTCCTGTCGGCCTTCTTCCTGGTGCCCGCGGGGCTTCCCGGCCCGAATCGACGGCTTCGGGCGGGGATGGTGATCCCCGGCGCCTTCCTGGCGGGGGTCGGAGGCGCGCTCATGTACACGAGCGTGAACGATCGATGGCCGGCCTGGTTCTACCTCTGGACGGTGATTCCGTTCTCGATCGGGATCGGCCTGTACGCGGCGGGCTGGATCGCCGACCTGCCGGCCTTCAAGTGGATCGGCTCAGGCATGGCGGTGGGGGCGGCGATCGCCTACCTGGCCTTTGCGACCGCGTTCGGCGGCGAGGCGTTCCGCCTGGTCGGCTCGCTGGTCATCATCGTGCTGGGGCTTGCGCTCGTGGCCGGCGGCCTGGCCGATCGGCTGAGTCGGAAGGGGAGCGGCTAGGCAGGCGTCAGGCCTGGAACAGGGTTGGCAGCACCGCTGCTGTCACCGCGGCACCCAGGGCGGCCGCCGTTGCTCCGCGACGCAGGCGCGACCATGAGCCGGCAGTGAAGGCGCCAAGCGCCGCCGCAGGTGACGCTCCCGCCACCCCGGCCATAGACGTCGCCAGGGCGTGGGCAAGCGTCGGCGACGCCGAGCCGACCTGCCGCTCGCCGGCGGTCACGGCTCCCACGACCACCACGAGCAGTGCCGAGAGCAGTGCCGCACCGAGCGTGCCGGTGAATGCTCGCATCCGCCCGATCTGCGTCCCACCCGCCGCAGCTGCCCCGATGACCAACGCGAACGCCACCGCCCAGGTGCCCGCGACCGGATGACCGCTGTCGGTTGGGCCGGCCAGGGTGAACCAGATCAGCGCCAGCGCCGGGGCGGCCAACATCCCGATGGCGGCGACCCAGGTCAGCGGCCGGGTCCAGTCCTCCGGGTCCTCAGGCGGGACGACCGCACCGAGGCGGACGCTGACGGGGACCATCTCGTCGTCGATCGGCGGCGTCATGTCCCGACCGCTTCGCCCATCTCCGGCTGGACCGGGACGGTCGCGAGCCGCAGTCCCAGGATCCTCGTCCCGAGCTCTGCCACCGTCCAGCTGGCTTCCGCCCGCTCATCGGCGTCGCTGGCTCCCAGCGCCAGGTCGGCAAGCGCCAGCAGCTCCGGCACGGCCGAAGGTGTATCCAGGTCGTTGTCCATGGCATCCAGGAAGCGGTCGCGATGCTGGCGCACGGCGGGGCTCAAGGAAGGGGGATCCGCGTCACCCGAATCTGCCACCAGGCTGGCCATCGCTAGCCGGGCAGCGCTCACGGCGGCCGCCTCCAGATCGGCCTGTCGATAGGCGAGCTCGCTTCGATAGTGGTGGCTTACCAGGTAGAGCCTGATCGCATCGCCGCTGAAGGAGCGCAGGAGGTCGCGCACCAGGACGAGGTTGCCGAGCGACTTGCTCATCTTCTCGCCTTCGTAACGGAGCATGCCGGCATGCATCCACCAGTCAACGAAGGGGCGCTGCCCGGTCGCCGCCTCGGCCTGCGCGATCTCCGATTCGTGGTGCGGGAAGGCCAGGTCGCTGCCGCCGCCGTGGATCTCAAAGTGGCTGCCCAGGTAGGCGATCCCCATGGTGGAGCACTCGATGTGCCAACCGGGGCGGCCGGGTCCCCAGGGCGACTCCCAGGCGGGCTCATCCGCCAGCGACGGCTGCCACAGCACGAAGTCGAGCGGATCGCGCCGGCCTGGCATCTCGGGCCGGCTGCCGCGCTCCAGCGCCAGTGGCAGCATCTCGGCGCGCGACAGCTTCGACAGCTCGCCATAGGTCGGGCAGGAATCAACGCTGAAATAGACGTGGCCATCGGCTGCGTAGGCATGCCCGTTCGCCACCAGCCGCTCGATCTGCTCGAGCATCTGCGGGATGTGCTCGGTCGCGCGGGGCAATCGGTCAGGCGGCAGCCAGTTGAGCGCCGCCATCTCGGTCAGGAAGGTGGTCAGGTGGCGGTTGCCGAGTTCGAGGTAGTTCTCACCGCTCTCCCGGGCTCGCCGCAGCATGTCATCGTCGACATCGGTCACGTTCTGGACGTACACCACCCGGTGGCCGAGGAATTCGAGGTACCGACGCAGGACGTCGAAGCCCAGGTAGGTGAAGGCATGCCCCAGGTGACCGGTGTCATACGGCGTTACGCCGCAGACGTAGAGGCCAACCGGGCCGGAGCCGATAGGGGCGAATGGCACGAGCTCGGCACGCCGAGCATCAAGTAGCCGCAGGGTCACGGGCGGGATTCTAGGCGCTGCTAGAATCGCAAGCCATGTGGGACGTTCTGCGCTGGTTCGCCGTCTTCGTGATTGCCATCCTGGTGATCGTGGCTGGGCTCTTTTGGATATTCGGCAGGCCACTGCCGATTCCACAGCTCTTCTGACGACTCACCAGAGCGCGGGCTTGGTGCTCATCAGGAAGCCGATGAGGCCGGTGGCCACCGCCATCGCATAGGCCATGTAGCGGACCCGCCTGGCCTGCTGCCGCCACCCTTCCGACTCTGGCTCGCGAACCCTCATCAGCCGTCGCAGGCTAGGCCGCGAGAGGAAGGCCGCCACCAGCAGGTTCGCGGCGTACACCGCCAGCGCGACCAGCAGCCATGGTCGGGTAAGGATCTCGGTCCCGAGGCTGAGGACGAGCCCCGCGCCGGTCAATGCGAGGCCGATGGCGATCACCACGCTGCCAGTCCCCTGGAGCGTCGCCAGCAGGCGAATGATCGCGCTTGGTTCACCGTTCGCCGGGCGACGGCGCAGCAGGAACGGGAGGATGAGGCTCGGTGCCAGCAGCGACACCGCCAGGATCACGTGAGCCGTCAGCAGCAGCGGGAACCAGTTCAAGCGGAATGAGCCCTCGTCGAATGGCGCCCATGGCATCATGCCGAGCCATGCGCCTGCGGCCGTACCTTACCCTGCTGCGCGGCAATCCCGCCTTCACCCGGCTCTTCGCCGCGCAGCTGATCAGCTTCGCCGGCGACTGGTTCGCGACGGTCGCGCTGCTCGGGCTCGCCCTCCAGCTGACCGGCTCGCCGGCCGTGGCATCCCTCCTGCTGGTGGTGCAGACCGGCGCCTTCGCGCTCGCCTCGCCCATCGCCGGCGTGCTGGCCGATCGATATGACCGGCGCCGCCTGATGGTCATCGCCGACGTTGCGCGCGTCCCGGTGGCACTGGCATTCCTCCTGGCTCGTGACCCCGACACGCTGTGGGTCGCCTTCGTAGCGGCCGCCCTCCTCTCGCTGGGCGCTGCAGTCTTCGAGCCGACCAGCTCTGCGTCGCTCCCCAACCTGGTCGAGGAGAGCCAGCTGCCCGAGGCGAACGTCCTGATCGGTTCGGCGTGGGGCACGATGCTGGCGGTCGGCGCCGCGCTTGGTGGGCTGGTGGCGGCCACGCTGGGGCGGGACGTCGCATTCGCCATCAATGCCGTCTCGTTCGGCGCCTCCGCGCTCCTCATCATCGGAATCCGGCGCTCGTTTCGGGCGGCGCGCGAGGATCAGCAACCGAGTGATGCGCGTCGAGAGCGTGGCGGCGTCGCCGAGTCGGTCCGGGTCGTGCTGCGCTTCGCACGTGGCAATCGAACCCTCGCAGCGCTGCTCCTCGCCAAGACCACCTTCGGCGTGGGCACCGGCGTCATCGTGCTGCTGGCCGTCTTCGGTCGGGATGTCTTCAAGGCTGGCGACGCGGGGATCGGGATCCTGTTCGCCGCCCGCGGCCTTGGCGCGCTGATCGGCCCATTCCTGGTGCGATCCATCGTGGGTGTCAGCGAGCGAGGGCTGATCGGCGGCATCGCCGCCTCGTTCGGCATCTTCGCGATCAGCTACGCGCTGCTTCCGCTGGCGCCGGTCCTGCCGCTCGCCGCCCTCGCCGTCTTTGCGGGTCACCTGGGTGGAGGCGCGCAGTGGACCCTCTCCTCGTACGGGCTGCAGCGGGCGGCGCCGGATGCCATCCGCGGTCGGGTCTTCAGCTTCGACTACGGCCTGGTCACGCTCACAATCACCCTCTCGACCCTCGTCGCCGGCTTCCTGGCTGAGCGATTCTCGCCCGGCATCACGACATGGACGATCGTCGGCATGGCGGCGATCGCCGCCATCGGGTGGATCGCCTTCGCACGGCCTGTGTGGCGCCGGGCCGGCGGGTAGGATCCGTCCATGCGCATCATCAACGCCGACCAGGTCCGCGCCGCGGCGCCGATGCCGCAGCTGCTCGACGCGGTCGAGGCGGCGTACCGGGATGTCGCCGCCGGGCGCGATCGGTCGCCGATTCGGTCGCGGATTCCGATGGGTGGCGGCGACCTGCTGCTGATGCCCGGCCTGCGCGACGGTGGGGCCGGCGCATCGGTCAAGCTGGTGACGGTGATGCCCGCCAACGCCGCCCGGGGGCTGCCTACCATCCACGCCGTGGTCGCCTGGCTCGACGCCGATTCGGGAGAGCCGCTCGCCATCCTGGACGGTCCCACCGTCACCGCCATGCGCACGGGTGCGGCATCCGGGGTCAGCACCCGCCTGCTGGCGCGACCCGACGCGCGGGTGCTGTCGGTCTTCGGGGTCGGGGCTCAGGCCGCCTGGCAGGTTCGAGCGGTGATGGCGGCCAGGGAAATCGCCGAGGTGCGCGTCTTTGCGCGGACCGGCGCCCGCCGCGATGCCTTCGCTGCCAGCCTCGCGGAGGAGCTGGGGCCTGACGTGCGGGTGGTCGCGGCAGACACGCCCGAGACGGCGGTGAAGGGGGCCGACGTGATCTGCTGCGCGACCACCTCATTCGAGCCGATCTTCTCGGCCGAATGGGTCGCACCGGGGACGCATATCAGCGCGGTCGGGAGCTTCCAGAAGGGGATGGTCGAGCTGCCGCCGGAGATGTTCGCAGCGGCCGAGCTGGTCGCGGTCGACGCGCGCGAGGCGGTTCTCGAGGAAGCGGGGGACCTGCTCGCTGCCATCGAGGCCGGGCTGCTAAGGGCTGACGGGTTCGTCGAGATCGGCACCGTCGCCGCTGGCTGGGCAGCGACGCGCGACCCGTCGGCCATCACCGTCTTCAAGAGCGTGGGGCTCGCCATCCAGGACCTGGCCGCCGCGGAGCTGGTGATGGCCAACCTGGCGCTCAGCGAAGGTGCAGCTGGCTAGAAGGGGCTCCGGAACCTGAGGACGAGCCCGCCATCCGCGGCCAGGCCGCGGGCGAGGGCGCTCAGCAGGCGCTCGGCAGCAGGCCCCCACTGCGAGCGGAAGCTGGTCAGGCGCCAATCCGTCGCGTCGGACTCAGTAAGGAAGCCCGCGATTTCGGTGGCCGATCCGAGCACGGCCGCCGCGGCGGGATCCTCGTCTCCGGCCTGGACGACCACGGGCGATGGATCGACCGCGGGCGGCGGAGGGGGAGCGACGGCACCTATGACGCTCGTCTGCCCGCCGCCAGGCAGCTGCTGGCTCGGCGGTGGCGTCGGCAGCGGCGTGGCCGTGGGGGCCGGTGACGCGGTTGGTGCGGGCGGCGGCGTTGCCGCCGGGAGCGGCGTGATTGCGGGCGGCTCCAGCGCCGTGGGCGCGGCCGAGGCCGTCGCCGGCAGCGGCGTGGCCGTCGGCGCCGGAGGCGGTGTGGCCGCAGGGCTCGGGCTGGCGGTCGGACTCGGAGGCGGCGACGCGCTGGCCGCCGGGGCGCCGACCACCGTCACGCCAGGGTAGTAGTAGATCAGCATGATCTCGGCGGCGGTCTTGCCGGCCTGGCCGCAGGCCTGGGAGCCCCATTGCCATAGCTTCCAGCCGGTGGCGTTCACGCCGCACACTTCGTTGGCGGCGCCGGCGTTGTAGTAGGTCGGGAAGATGGATCCGTTCTGGAGCACCCGGGTGCCCCAGGTCGCCTCCACCGCGGCGGCGGCGCTGCTCCACGTCGACTTGGTCGGGTCGTAGACCTGGTCGTAGGTGTCATCTCGCACGTCGAAGCAGGCGCCGGCGGTATCGACCCCACCCCGCCAGTGCAGCACCTGGTACCAGGCGTAGTGCTTGACCGCCAGCGCACCCGAGCGGAGTGACTCGGTGGTCCAGGATCCGATCCACTCACGCGACAGGACGTTCTTGCTGTAGGCACGGAAGTCGACGGTCTCGACCACTCCGGTCACGTGCCGGAATACGCGAATCGTGGGCGGTGGATCCGACTGCGAGGTCCAGCTGGAGCACGACGAGGCTGCGGCGGGCGCCACCCACGCGGGCAGGCCGCCGGCGAGCGCGATGAGCGCAGCCAGCCCGGCTGCGACGAGGGCACGTCGTGGCATCCGGCCCCGACCGTATCGGCCAGGCTCCCGTACCGGTACCGACCTAAGGTCCTACGCCATCAGGCCCAGCGGTGGACACGCTCCCGGATTCGCTCGAATCCGAGCTCGTCGCAGAGCTCCAGAAACTCCTCGCGCGGGACCCCGCCCCAGGCCAGCGAGTCGAGGTCGCCTGAGATGGCCGCGTCGACGTTCAGGGTCGCCAGCCGACGGTAAAGGAAGGCATCCGCTCGCTGCTGCTGGAGGGTCGCCGCCAGGCGCACGGCATTCCGCAGCGGAACGTCCCACTCCAGCGGTGACGCCGGGATCGCCTCGAGATGGTGGAACTTGGCCAGGACCGCCGCGGCGCTCTTCGACCCCCAGCCTGGGAGGCCGGGGTAGCCGTCCGAGCTGTCGCCGACCAGCGCCAGGTAGTCGGGGATGCTCTCGGGCCGGACGCCGAACTTGGCGATCACGCCCGCCTCGTCGTAGGTGATCGTCCGCATCCGGTCGCGAAGGACCACGCGCTCGCCACGCACGCACTGCGCCAGGTCCTTGTCAACGCTGCAGATGACGACCTGCCCGATGCGCGGATCGTCGCCAAGTCGAGCGACGCCGGCGGCGATCGCGTCGTCCGCCTCGTCCTCGACCATCGGCCAGGTGGTGATCCCCAGGGCGCGGAGCGCGCGCTCCGCATCGTCGAACTGGGTCAGCAGCTGGGGGTCCATCCCAACGCTGCTCTTGTAGGGCGGATAGACGTCGTTTCGCCAGGACTCGATGACGTGGTCGGTGGCGGCTGCCACGTGCGTCAGGTCATCCTCACGCAGGAGGGAGAGCATCGATTCGATGAGTCCGCGGACCGCGTTCACCGGCCGTCCGTCGGGCCCGTGCTCCTCCGGCCGCGAGTAATAGGCACGGAACAGCTCGAAGGTGGCATCGACCAGGTGCAGCTTCACGAGGGGCACATGCTAGGCCGCTGCCGCGCGGCGATAAGGGTGCGATAAGCCGCTGATAAGCGGCCAAGGGGATGATCCACGCGCGGGAGCCTTGCGCGGGCGCGTGCCCTGCGACCCCCGGTTCGGCCTCGTCGAGCCGGGACCGCGCCGGGCCCTCGGTATGCAGCTCAGACCGCCAGTGGCTCCCGGTACTCGCCGTACTGGCGGCGGAGCAGGTTGCACATCTCGCCGATGGTGGCGTACGCCTCGACCGCGGCGATGATCGCCGGCATCAGGTTCTGGCCGTCGGCGGCATCGGCCCGCAGCCGATTCATGGCGCGCGCGTGGGCATCGGCATCGC
The DNA here is from genome assembly GCA_039934115.1 of Chloroflexota bacterium. GTDB lineage: Bacteria > Chloroflexota > Limnocylindria > QHBO01 > QHBO01 > CF-167. Next base: position 11,140 of record JBDTMU010000009.1, read on the forward strand.
GCTCGGCCCGCACCCGTAGCAGGCGGTCGAGATGTCGCCGCTCCTGGTCCGGGCCGATCTCGAGCAGGGGGATTTGGAGCACCTCGTCGGGATCGGCGAAGGCGGTGACCCCGATTGTCTCGCGCTCGTGCGCGTCCAGCGCGCGCGCCTGGGCGTAGGCCGCATCGGCGATCTCGGCCTGTGGGTAGCCTGCCTCGATGGCGGCCAGCATGCCGCCCAGCTCGTCGATGTGTCGGATGTACTGCCACGCAGCCTGCTCGGTCTGGTTGGTGAGCGTCTCGACGAAATACGACCCCGCCAGCGGGTCAACGGTGCTGGCCGCGCCGGACTCCTCGGCGATGATCTGCTGCTGCCGCAGGGCAAGCAGTGCGGCCTCTTCCGAGGGGACCGCCCAAGCCTCGTCGTACGCATCGGTATGAAGGCTCTGGGTCCCGCCCAGGACTCCGGCCAGTGCCTGGATGGCGACGCGGGTGAGATTGTTCTGGGGCTGCTGTGCGGTCAGCGAGACCCCGGCCGTCTGGGTATGGAAGCGCATCCAGGTCGAGCGCTCGTTCTCCGCCCCGAAGCGCTCGCGGCACAGCTTGTACCAGATCCGGCGCGCGGCGCGGAACTTGGCGATCTCCTCGAAGAAGTCGTTATGGCTGTTGAAGAAGAACGAGAGGCGGGGGGCGAAGTCGTCGAAGCGCATGCCGCGCGCCAGGGCATCCTCGACGTACGCGATCCCGTCGGCGATCGTGAAGGCAAGCTCCTGGACCGCGGTCGAGCCCGCCTCGCGGATGTGGTAGCCGCTGATGCTGATCGTGTTCCAGCGCGGCATCTCGCGGGTGCCGAACTCGACCGTGTCGGTCACCAGCCTGAGCGACGGGCCGGGCGGGAAGATGTACTCCTTCTGGGCGATGAACTCCTTGAGGATGTCGTTCTGCAGCGTCCCGGTCAGCTGCGCGCGCGGCACGCCCATCTTCTCGGCGGCCACGATGTACATCGCCCAGATCATGGCGGCGGGGGAGTTGATGGTCATGCTGGTGCTGATCTCGCCGACAGGCAGGCCGGCCAGCAGGATCTCCATGTCCGCGAGGCTGCTGACTGCGACCCCGCACGTTCCGAACTCTCCGGCGGCGAGCGGCTCATCGTGGTCGTAGCCGTACAGGGTCGGCATGTCATAGGCGATCGACAGGCCGGTGCCACCCGCCGCGATCAGCTTCTTGAATCGGTCGTTGGTGTCCTCCGCCGTGCCGAAGCCGGCGAACATGCGCATCGTCCACAGCCGGCCACGGTGTCCGGTCGGGTGGATCCCCCGCGTGAACGGCGGCTGGCCGGGAAGGCCCACGTCGTCCGCCTCGTTCCAGCCGTCGGCGGCTGAGGCGGGCGTGCTGAAGCGGTAGCGCGGTCGATCGCGGTCCGGGTCGTTGGCCGGGTCGGCGAGGTCGGCGGGGGTGTAGAGGCGGTTGATCTCCACGCCCGACTGGGTGATGAAGCGCGGCTTTCGCTCGCGCCCCTGCTCTGGCTGGCTCACGAGAGCCATATTGGCGGCTGGACCGATGCCGTCGCAACCGGCCGCCTCGGCACGCGCCGGATCAGGGGTACAGGCCGCGAAGCGCAGTGGCCTCCGCCACCCGTCCCACCGCAACCATCATCGCCGCGCCGCGCAGGTCGACTCGTTCGCGCTCGGCCGTGGCCAGCACGCCGGCGAAGGCGGCCTCCATGATGCGCTCCAGCTCTGCGGCGATCTCGCGGTCCGCCCAGAAGAAGGCCTGGGTGTCCTGCACCCATTCGAAATAGCCGAGCAGCAGCCCACCGGCGCTGCACAGGATGTCGGGCACGACCAGGATGCCCCGATCGCGCAGGATGGCATCGGCCTCGGGGGTGGTCGGCGAGTTCGCTGCCTCGGCCAGGATGCCGGCGCGCAGGGCGTCGGCAGCCGCTGCAGTCACCTGGTTCTGGAGCCCCGCCGAGACGAGGACGTCGCAGTCGACGCCGAAGAGGTCAGACCGGTCGATCGGCTCGGTGCCCGGGCAATCGGTGATCGAGTCGTGCCGGTGTATCCAGTCGACCGCCGCCGCCACCTCGATCCCCGACGGATTGGCGACCGCCGCCCGGTCGTCGGCGATCGCGACGACGCGAGCGCCCGCGTCAGAGAGCATCTCGGCAAGGCTGGTGCCCACCCGGCCGAAGCCTTGGATCGCGACGCGCGCCTCGCCCAGGGCCAGGCCACGCGCTCGGGAGGCCGCCGAGATGCAATGGAAGGCGCCGCGACTGGTCGACTCGCGCCGGCCCCGCGTGCCGCCGATGGCCATTGGCTTGCCCGTCACCACCGCTGGAATCGTGTGGCCCTGATGCATGCTGTAGGTGTCCATGATCCAGGCCATCGTCTGTGAGCCGGTGTTCACATCGGGGGTCGGGATGTCGCGCTCGGGCCCGATCAGGAGGCTGATCTCGGTCGCGTACCTGCGGGTCAGCCCCTGGCGCTCGTTGACCGAGAGGCGGCGCGGATTGACCACTACGCCGCCCATGGCGCCGCCCCACGGCACCTCGAGGAGCGCCGACTTCCAGGTGTTGAGCATGGCATTGGCTCGAACGAGGTCGAGGGTCAGGTCCTGCGTGTAGCGCACGCCGCCCGTCGCCGGGCCGCGATTCAGGTTGTGGTGCACCCGGTAGCCGGTGAATACCTGCACCGACCGGTCGTCGAGGGTGACCGGGAAGTGGACCTCCAGCTCGCGCTTGGGGACGCGCAGGACGCGGTGCATCCCCTCGTCAAGGTGGAGCCGCTCAGCCGCAACGTCGAGGTCGCGCTGCGCCGCGGCCCAGACATTGTCCGCGTTGGGTTCATCCGGCTTGGCAGGCATGCGCGGCACAGGCTAGCGAATGGAGGCGGCCGATGGTGACCAAATGCACAGCGGGGTGGCACACTGACGCTCCATTCAACCCGATGCGCCGGCGGCCAAGCACGAACCGACCGGCGCGCAACGCGACCAGGAGGCAGCCATGGCCCCACGCGTCATGACCGTCAGCGGCCCGATCCCACCCGACCGAGTCGGCTTCACCCTTCCTCACGAGCACACTGGCATCTACCTGTGGCACGTTGCGGATCGATGGGACTACTGGGAGCTGACACCGGACGAACCGACCCTCGTCGAGGAGCTGGGTGACTTCCGTCGGCGCGGCGGATCGACGCTCGTCGACCTGACGCTGGACGGGGTTGGTCGCGACCCCGAGCGGCTGCGCCGGCTCTCCGCTCGCTGCGGCGTCCAGCTGGTGATGGGCTGCGGCTGGTACCGCGGGGCCTACTACCCCGCTGAAGCACAGATCGACCGTCGCCCGGTCGACGAGCTTGCGGCCGAGCTGGTCGTCGAGTTCCGGGAGGGCGTGCGTGGGACCGGCATCCACCCTGGGATCATCGGCGAGATCGGCACCGACAAGCCTTGGGTGAGCGCCACCGAGGAACGGGTCCACCGCGCCGCCGCCCGAGCCGCGCGGGCGACCGGCATGGCGATCAGCACCCACTCGGTGATGTCTCCGGTCGGCCTCGCCCAGCTGCGCATCTTCGAGGAGGAGGGCGTTGACCCCGGAAGGGTCGTCATCGGCCATGCCGATTCGTACCCGGTCCTGGACCACTACCTGGCGATCCTGGATCGCGGCGCCAACCTTGAGTTCGACTTCATCGGCCAGCGCTTCGCCACCGAGGAGGCCGCCGAGCCGCGCCTGGTGGAGCTGATCGTGGAGCTGTTGGAGCGTGGCTATGGGACGCAGCTGCTGCTCAGCCAGGATGTCTGCCACAACAGTCAGCTGCGCGCCAACGGAGGCTTCGGCTATGCCTACCTCCAGCAGCATTTCCTACCGACGCTGCGAACCGCGGCGGTCGCGGAGGGGGAGATCGCGCAGATGACGATCGACAACCCGCGCCGCATCCTGACGATCGAGTAGGTGTGCCAGCAGGTCGGTGATTCCGAGGTGAATGTGATCCAACACCGACGTCCCGGATTGAGGGCCCCGATTCGGACAGGAATCGGAACGAGCCATATGACCCCGCGGCGGGCGATCACATCCACGGAGGAATCGGGCCCACATGCCTGACACGCGCGACCCCGCAGTCGACCTGCGGCGGATCGCCTTCCTGCTGGAGGTCGCCAACGAGCCGACCTACCGGGTGCGGGCCTTCCGGAACGCTGCGGCGATGGTGGCTGCCATGCCGGCGGCCGAGCTGGCGGACCGCGCCCGTCGAGGGACGCTCCGCGACCTGGCCGGCATCGGCGAAGTGCTGGCGCGGACGATCGCCGAATCGCTGCGCGGCGAGGAGCCGGTCTACCTGCGGCGCCTGGAGGCGACCGGCGGGCAGCCGATCGCCGACCTGGGCGCGGCGCTGCGGGCCGCCCTGCGCGGCGACTGTCACGTCCATTCGGACTGGTCGGACGGTGGCTCGCCGATCCGCGAGATGGCGCAGGCCGCGCACGATCTGGGCCACGACTACATGGTGCTGACCGACCACTCGCCGCACCTCACCGTCGCCAATGGGCTCTCGGCCGAGCGGCTCGAGCAGCAGCTGGACGAGGTGGCACGCCTGAACGACGAGCTGGCGCCATTCCGGATCCTGACCGGGATCGAGGTCGACATCCTGAGCGACGGCTCGCTCGACCAGGATCCCGGGCTGCTGGCGCGACTCGACCTGGTGGTGGGCAGCGTCCATTCCGAATTGCGGATGGACGAGAAGCCGATGACCAGGCGGCTGGTGATGGCGCTGGCCAACCCCCACCTCGACGTGCTGGGCCACATGACCGGGCGGATGGTCACCGGCAAGCGTCGGCGGCCACCGTCGACCTTGGATGCCGAGATCGTGTTCGCAGCGGCTGTCCAGTTCGACAAGGCGATCGAGGTCAACTCGCGTCCCGAGCGGCTCGACCCGCCGAAGCGGATCCTGCGCCTGGCCATGGAGGCGGGCTGCCGCGTCGCGATCGACTCCGATGCGCACGCCCCGGGGCAGCTCGCGTGGCTCCCGTTCGGATGTGACCGTGCGGCGGCCTGCGGCTTAGCGGAGGCATCGGTGGTCAACGCCATGGACGCCGACGGGCTGCTGGCGTGGACAGCCACCCACGAGGTGGCGGGTTGAGATCGGTCCTAGACTTGACGCCCGCCCCAACAGAGGAGATCCGCCATGTCAGTCGCGAAGGTCACCGAGCTGAGCTGCACCTCCAGCGATTCCTTCGAGGACGCCATCCGGCAGGGAATGGCACGCGCCAGCAAGACGTTGCGCGGCGTGCGCGGCGCCTGGGTCAAGGAGCTGCGCGTGAACACCGGCAGCGACGGCGCGATGGAGTTCCAGGCCAACATCCTGGTCACCTTCATCCTCGAGGGATGAGGCGGCCAGAGCCCTACTCGACGGCGAGCCCGATGCGGTGCTCGCGACGCACGAAGCGCCCCCGGTAGGTCGGGTTCGAGACCCGGGCATTCACCGTCGCCGCGTCGAGCGGCCTGGCGCTGCGGGGGGCCTGGTAACGCCCACGCGCTGCAATCGCGGAGGCCAGCTCCGCGGCGGTCTGCGGTCCAAGCTCTTTGATCACCGCGGTGATCTCGTCATGCAGCGCGACCTTGGGGCCCGCCTTCCTGGCGCGCCTAGCCGCGGCCGACTTCCTCGGCCGTCCAGGTCCGCGCTTCGCGGGCGCTGCGGCGGGTTCGGTCTCGGGCTCCGCGGTGGGCGTGCCCGACATCTGATCGAGGCGCCGCGCGAGGTCATCCACGCGAGCGGTGAGCGATGCCACCGCGTCCGAGTCGACGGGCGAAGAGGCGGGTGTACCGGAGCGGGCGGCATCCAGCCGCTCCTCGACCCAGCGCGTCACCAGCTCGCCAGGCCGGATCCCGGCCTCGGCGGCCAGGAGCTTGAGGGAGCCGAGGCGCCGCGGGTCGAGTCGGATCGACATGCCGCCGTCGTCCATCGGTCGCGGCGCAAAACCGGCCGGACGAGGCGGGCGGGACTCAAAGCTGCGCTCCCGCGGCGGGCCGGAGAAGCCGCCCTCGCGCGGTGGGCGGTCGCCGTAGGCGGGGCGATCCCGCTGCGGACGGTCGCCGTAGGCGGGGCGATCCCGCTGCGGACGGTCGCCGAAGCCGGGGCGGTCACCGGGTGGTCGTCCGGGGCCGCCGGGTCGGCCGCCGCCGGGGCGTCGGTCAGGTCGTCGATCGTATGGCATCGGGCTCACCATAGCCGCTGGATCGCCATGGCGCCAGCAGTCGGCTCAGAAGCTGCCGCCGCCACCCCCGCCGCCGGAGCTGCCGCCGCCACCGAAGCCGCCGCCTGACGACGATGAAGGTGGCGATGAGCCGATACTGCCGACCGCGCTGAACATGCCACCGATGTCCGGCATGCCGGAGCCCGAGAAGATGCTCCCGCCGGCCATCCCTTCGCCGAACGACGACCCCGTGCTCCCCAGCCACAGCGGGAAGTAGACGCCCGTTGCCGTCGATGGATCCTTCTCGTGGTCCTCGAGCGTGCGCTGCAGGACCTTCGCCACCTCGTCGTGCAGCCCGAGGGCGAAGCCCCACACCACCGCCTTGTCGGGAGTGTTGGCCAGGAGCTTGACGGTCGGATCGGCGACCACCTGCTCCATGCTGCGTGCCTGTTCCATCGTCTTCTGGAGGGTGCGCCGAAATGCCTTGAGCATCGCGTCGACGTAGGCGCCGTTTGGGGTCCGCTGCGACATGGACTGACCGATCACCCACGTCAGGGCGCCACCGGCCCCGGTCGCCGCGCCGAGCAGCGTCAGCCCTGACATCGGGATCAGGAAGCCGCCCACGAGGAACAGCACGCCGATCAACATCTCGCCGATCCCGATGAAGCTCCAGCGCGTGATCAGGGTTGACGGAGGGCGGGTGAACCACCCAAGCCGAACCACGTCGCCTTCGAGACCGTTGCGCACCGCTTTCAGCAGGTCGTTGAGCTCCCACAGCCGTTCGCGGGAGATGATGCCGCTCGCGAGCGCCT
>JBDTMU010000010.1:0-18048 GCA_039934115.1 Chloroflexota bacterium
AGAGCTACAAGGACAACGTGCTGGGTCAGATCGGCCAGGAGGCCGGCATGGCGGTTCAGCGATGACCTTCCCGGGGCCGGGCGACCTGATGCGGGCCGTCAGGGAGTCATCGGTCTGGCGCAGCCTCTTCCGCCAGCCCTATCCCACCACCAGCCGCACGCGCGCCCTGGCGGTCATGAACAACGTCTTCCTGCACCTGCACCCGGTGCGGGTGAAGAAGCACGCGGTGCGCTACACGTACACGTTCTGCCTGGGCGGGGTCAGCTTCTTCCTCTTCCTAGTGCTGACTATCACCGGCGTCTACCTGATGTTCTTCTACATCCCATCGGTGTCGCGCGCCTACCAGGACATCCTTTCGATCGAGAACTCGGTTGCCTTCGGCACATTCGTGCGCAACATGCATCGTTGGGGCGCGCACCTCATGGTGCTGACCGTCTTCCTGCACATGATCCGGGTCTTTTACCACGGCGCCTACAAGCCGCCGCGCGAGTTCAACTGGGTGATCGGGGTCACCTTGCTCTTCAGCACGTTGGTGCTCAGCTTCACCGGCTACATCCTCCCCTGGGACCAGATCGCCTTCTGGGCCATCACGGTCGGGATGCAGATGGCGACCTACGCACCACTCGTCAGCAAGGAGTCGAGCTTCATCCTGCTGGGCGGGGTGGAGGTTGGGCAGGGCACCCTGATCCGGTTCTACGTCCTGCACGTCATCGCCATCCCGTTGATCATCACCATCCTGATGATCGTCCACTTCTGGAGGATCCGGAAGGACGGCGGCATCTCAGGCCCCGTCTGAGGAGCGAATTGAACCGATGACGATCGAGAAGCGCCCAAACGCCACCGCCGACAAGAACGCTCCCACCCAGGCGCCGCGCGTCCCGGCGGTCGAGCGCGACCGCGGCCCAAAGCTTCCCGGTCCGCCCGGCGTGCCTGGCACCGAGCGATTTCGCCTCTTGGCCTACGTCAAGCAGGAGTCGATGGTGCGGGTCGACAAGCGTCCAGACGAGACCGTCCTGACCTGGCCCCACCTGCTCCGCGCCGAGTTCCTGATGGCGCTGCTCATCAGCATCCTGCTGGTGGTGGCCTCGGTCTTCATTCACGCGCCGCTGGAGGAGATGGCGAATGCTGGCGTCACGCCGCATGTCGCAAAGGCGCCGTGGTACTTCCTTGGCCTGCAGGAGCTGCTCTCGTACTTCAACGCGACCGTCGGCGGCATCCTGTTGCCGACCCTCTACCTGGTCGGGCTGGCGGTCATCCCCTACATCGACCGATCACCGTACAAGGCGGCGCGCGACCGCAAGACGGCCTGGGTCTTCTTCCTGTCCCTGATGGTTGGCGGGCTGATCGTGACCTTCATCGGCTCCTTCTTCCGCGGCCCGGGCTGGAACTGGGTCTGGCCGTGGGATGGGCTCTACTTCACCCTATGAGCCACCTTCCGACCTACGGCGAGGTCCGCGGCGCACCCATCGGGGAGATGAGCCGGCGCAGCTTCATGCGCCGCATCTTCTGGGTCGGGACCGGCATCCTCTCGATCGAGTTCTTGGCCGGCACCGTCAACTTCCTGTGGCCGAACGTGCGCAGCGGGCTGGGAGGCAAGTTCACCCTCGGCACCGCCGCCGACATCGCCGGCACCCAGCCGACCTGGACGGAGGGACAGCCGTTCGGCTTCAGCAAGGCTCGGGTCTTCTTCATCAACGTGCCGGCGTCAGAGTCCCTGGTGGATGGCACGGGCGATACGGTCGCGGACCCCGGCGCCAACGTGCTGGCCCTCTACCGCAAATGCCCGCACCTCGGCTGCAACATCCCGCCGCTGTGCGGGAAGAGCCTCTGGTTCGAGTGCCTGTGCCACGGCAGCAAGTACAACATCATCGGCGAGAAGCGCGCCGGACCCGCCCCGCGCGGGATGGACCGCTTCGCGGTGACCGTGACCGATGGCGTCTACGGCATCGACACCAGCGCGATCGTCTCCGGACCGCCGATCGGCACTGCCACCTTCGACCCGCGCGACACGACCAAGATCCCCCACTGCGCCGTCTGAGCGATGCGCATCAAGACCCTGGGAATCGTCCTGATCAGCGCCCTGTCGCTCTTCATCGCCTTCTACTGGCTGACCGATCCCGCCCGCCGCGAGCACGAGTTCGTGGCGCAGAACGAGGAGCTGGTGGCGTACGGGCTGGTGATGTTCGGCGAAGTCACACCGGAGAACGACCATACGGCCAACTGCGCCAAATGCCATGGCAAGGACGGGACCGGCGGCCCGGTGGGGGACACCGGGCGGCTCGCTCCGAACCTCCATTCGAAGAGCATCTACGACAAGCTGAAGGTCCAGAACGGCGGGTCGTTCACCGAGGTTCGCAAGGCCGGTGACGCGCCCGACTACGTCAACCTGGTGATCCGCTTCGGCGGGGTCGTCGTCTCCGGCGACGTCAATTCGCCGATGCCGGCCTGGAGCACCGAGGTCGGCGGGCCGCTGACCGTCAATCAGATCGATGCCCTCACCGCCCTGGTCGAGACCTGGGCGCTGGAGGCAGGCTCCCAGCCCGACGAGGTGATTCCCGACACGGTCGACGCGGGCCAGAAGGTCTACGTCGACGCGGGGTGTGGTGGTTGCCACGGAGCCGATCTGTCGGGTGCCGTCGGCCCGAGCCTGCTCAACATCGGCAACGCGCCGGTGACTGACCTGCCGACCCCGATCAGCCAGCTTGATCAGCTGCGGGCGGACTACGCGGCCGATGCCCGCACGTTCCTCGAGCGCTGGATCCGCGATTCGGCGGTGAACTACAACGACGGGACCGCCACCGGCATGCCCGTCCATCCCGAAGGCACGATCAGCCCATCGGCCATGCAGGCGCTGATCACTTTCCTGCTGAGCCAGAAGCAGTGACCAGCACGTACAGCGTCCCGCCCCGACGCGACCTGATCTCCCGCGTCACGCGCGATATCGATGACTTCATGAGCTGGATGCTCTACGGCAGCGAGACCTGGCTGGTCGCGCTCCTCAAGGGTGTGCCGCTCTTCCTGTTCATCTACTTCGTGCTCGGCTATATCCCCAACTACGCCAACACCATCACCACCCTGTACCTGGGCTTCAACAAGGACGTCGGCTTCCTGGTGGCGGTCGTGCTGATCGGCGGGCCCACGTTCACCCTGCTCCTGATCCTGGCCCTCTGGACCCAGGCCGCGCGCGGCCGCCACGGCTTCGCATGGTCGCTGATCCGGTTCCTGGACTTCCTGCAGTATCTGGCGCTGGTGCTCCTGATCATCCCGTTCATGCTCTTCAACCTCGCCGGCGGCAGCCTGATCCCGCTCGTCTTCCCGCTCCAGGCGCTGGCGCTGGGCGCCATCGCCGCCGGCGGAGGGGCGATGAGCCTGGCCTACCTGTATTTCGAATATCGCCGCATCACCCGCCGCGAGGCCGAGGCCGCGGCTGCAGCGGCTGCCGCGTGGAGATCCGGCGGCTAGTCCGCCCACCGCCATCTCGCGGCTGCTCCTCGCCCATCTCGCCTGGTCTCTGGTCGTGTTTGCCGCAGCGGCGAGCCTCATCGCGCTGGAGCTCTCCTCGCCCTGCCCGCCCGGCGGACCGCTCGCGCTGGGGGACTGCATCACCCTTCGGCCCTTCACCCTCGGGGTGCTGGGCCTGGGCGCCGTCCTCTACCTCGGCGGCCTGTCCGCGGTCCTGGCCTGGGTGAGCGGCCTCCGGCGACGCGGCGTGGCGGACGGGATCGCCGCTCGAGACTGGTACCTGCTGGCAGCCGCGGTGGGTCTCCCGATCGCGCCTCTCCTGGCATTCACCCTCGTGTCGGCGCTCCGCTAGCATGGCCGCATGAGCGCGGCCAGCGCGGAGGACCTGCTTGCGGGCCTGGACGGGATCGCCCGCATCCAGGGAACCCGCCTTCTCGTCGACGACGAGATGCGCCTCCGCGGCGAGGCGATCGACGGACTGGTTGATGACGCCGTCTTCAATGCCGATGAGGCCGTCCGCGACGCTGCGCGCTGGCTGATCTGGAGCGCGTCGCAGGCCCTCGGCTGTGGGTCGGCCAGCATCCACGAGCTGTACATGGCGCGCGGCCGGGGGGAGTTTGCCGCCACGAAGTTCACGGTCCCGGCCATCAACGTCCGTGCCGCCGCCTACCTGACTGCACGGCAGGCATTCTCGGCCGCCATGGAGCGGGATGCAGGGGCGGTGATCTTCGAGATCGCCAAGTCCGAGATGGCCTACACCGACCAGCGTCCCGCCGAGTACGCCGCCGTCATCCTTGCCGCCGCCATTCGGTCAGGCTGGGTCGGCCCCGTTTTCCTGCAGGGAGATCACTTCCAGTTCAACGCCACCAAGTGGGCGGCCGACCCCGGCGCCGAGATGTCCGGCCTCAAGCAGCTCACCAGCGAGGCGGTGGCGGCCGGCTTCTGCAACATCGACATCGACAGCAGCACGCTCGTCGACCTCTCGCAGCCGACCCCCGCGGCCGAGCAGCTCGTCAATGTCGCCAACACGGCGGAGCTGACGGCGCTCATCCGCGCCGTTGAGCCCGACGGCGTGACGATCAGCGTCGGTGGCGAGATCGGTGAGGTGGGGAAGAGCAACTCGACGGAAGGTGAGCTGCGCGCCTACCTGGATGGCTATTTCGGGATGCTGCATGGCAGCGGTGCGCCGGGAATCAGCAAGGTCAGTATCCAGACCGGCACCAGCCACGGCGGGGTCGTGCTGCCGGACGGCAGCGTGGCCATGGTCAATGTCGACTTCGGAACGCTTCGGCGGCTGTCGACGGTGGCCCGCGAGGAGTACGGCCTGGCCGGCGCGGTTCAGCACGGGGCGAGCACCCTGCCCGAGGAGGCGTTCCACCACTTCCCCACCAATGGGACCGCCGAGATCCATCTGGCCACCGGCTTCCAGAACATCCTGTACGACGACGGCGGCCTGCCCGATGCGCTCCGCGCCGAGATGACGGCCTGGTGCCTCGCCAACTGCGCCGATGAACGCAAGCCCGACGAAACGGATGAGCAGTTCCTGTACAAGACGCGTAAGAAGGCGATCGGGCCATTCAAGCGGGCTCTGTGGACCCTCCCCCGCGATGCGCAGGAGCAGATCGGCGCCAACCTGCACACGAAGTTCGGGCTCCTCTTCGACTATCTCGGGATCGCTGGCACCCGCTCGCTGGTCGACCGACTCGTCTCGATCCCGGATCAGCCGCGGCCCCTCCCGCCGGCGCTGGGTGGCGGGGGGAAGCAGGCCGTGGTCGCCGGCGCATCGGTCTTCGAAGACGACGGGTCAGGAGAATAGGCCGATGGGCAGCATGCAGCGCAAGTCCCTGGACATGCCTGACGAGACCCGGACGATTCCCAACGGCCGCACCGATATCTGGAACCTGGGCGACTTCGTCGTCGGCCGGATCGTCTTCGAGCCTGGCTGGAACTGGTCGAAGGATGTGAAGCCGATCGCCCAGACCGAGTGGTGCGAGTACCACCACCTGGGCCTGATCATCGAAGGCACGCTGCACTACATCACGCCCGAGGGGTTGGAGATGGAGGTCAGCCCCGGGATGCTGTACGAGATCCTGCCGGGCCATGACGCCTGGGTGGTGGGTGACGAGCCCGTGGTTCAGTACGACTTCGCAGGAATGCGCACCTTCGCCCTGCCCGCCGCTTCGCGCAGTGAGCGGATCCTGGCAACGCTGGTCTGCACCGATGTCGTCGACTCGACGGCCACCGCCGAGCGGGTTGGCCCCGCAGCCTGGCGGACGATGCTGGCCGAGCTCAACGCCGCGAGCAGGCGCCAGATCGACAAGTTCCGCGGGAAGGTGGCCGCCAATACGGGCGACGGCCTGATCTCCATCTTCGATGGGGCGGAGCGGGCGGTCCGTTGCGGGGTGGCCATCAGCGCCGAGGCCGCGCAGCTCGGTCTTCGCCTTCGCTGCGGGGTGCATACCGGCGAGGTGGAGCTGATCCCCGACAATATCCGTGGCGTGGCCGTCCACATCGTCAGCCGAATCACCGCTCTCGCCGCACCGGGCGAGGTGCTCCTGTCAGGCACCACCTACGAGCTGGTGGCCGATTCAGACCTGCGCTTCGAGGATCGCGGCCCGCACGAGCTAAAGGGCGTGACCGGCGCCCGCCAGGTCTGGGCGCTCACCTCGAGCTGAGGCACTTGCGGGCAACAGGGATCGGTCCCGCTATTACCCAGGGTGCTATTTGGGTGCCTTTGGCGCCTCCAACGCACTGGGCTAGCACACGAGGTGCTCAAAACGTGCGTATCAGGGCTCGATCGGGCCTGTTAACCCGAGTCAGCTGCTCATATAGCACCATGTGTAATAGCGCAACCGGGACGGCGCGAGAGACACGAAAAAGCCCCGGCTTGGAGGCCGGGGCTTTTGGGCGGCGAAGGGGAGAGGACTAGTGGCAGCCGCCTGCCTTGGCAGGGGAGCCATCGGTGTTGAAGGACTGCCCACAGGAGCAGCTGCTCACCGCGTTGGGGTTGTTGATCGCGAATCCGGAGCCCATCAGCGAGTCGACGTAATCGATCTCGGCGCCGGCCACGTGCTGGACGCTGAAGGCGTCGATCACGATCGGCACTCCGGCGTGGTCCTCGACGCGGTCGTCATCGGCGATCTTGTCGTCGAACGCCAGGCCGTAGCTGTAGCCCGAGCATCCGCCGCTCTTCACGAAGAGGCGGAGGGCGGCATCGGCCTTGCCTTCGCGTGAGCGAAGCTCCTGCACCTTGACGGCGGCCGCGTCGGTCATGCTGACCAGCAGCTCAACGGCGGGTGCGGGAGCAGCCGGCGGAGCCGTCTGCGGCGTCGATTCGGTCATCGTCATGGGATCGGTCTTCTCCTCTGGCGGGGTGTGCGCCGCGTCGCTCGGATAGGTCGCTTCGGAAAGTATAGCAGCGGGGATTGTCAACACTGCAATGACCCGAAAGGACTGGCCGATGCCGTCGCGGTATGACCACGCCATCGGTACACTCATATCCCACCTTACGCAGCGAGGCATGACGCGTGAAGCTTGCTGACCGCATGGAGCGGATCGGGACCGAGACCGCCTTCGAGGCAGCCGCGCGCGCGCGGGCGCTGGAGGCGACCGGCCGCGACGTGATCCACCTGGAGATCGGTGAGCCCGACTTCGACACGCCGCGCCACGTCAGTGAGGCGGCGAGCCACGCCCTCCTCGACGAGAAGATGACGCACTATCCCCCCGCCACCGGAATCGCGCCGTTGCGAGCTGCCATCGCCGCGGACGTCAAGCGCTGGAAGGGCATCGACGCGTCCGCGGACCAGGTCGTGGTCACCCCTGGCGCCAAGCCGATCATGTTCTACGCGATGCTCGCCCTCATCAACGAGGGCGACGAAGTCATCTACCCCAACCCGGGCTTCCCCATCTACGAGAGCATGGCCCGATACGTCGGCGGGGTGGCGGTGCCAGCGCCGCTGCGCGAGTCGAACGACTTTCGCATGGACGTCCCCGAGGTGGCCTCCCTGGTGACCGATAAGACGCGGATGATCGTCACCAACTCGCCGCACAACCCGACCGGTTCGATCCTCACCCAGGACGACGTGCGCGAGATCGCCCTGATCGCCGTCGAACACGACCTGGTCGTGCTGGCCGATGAGATCTACGGCCGCCTCCAGTATGAGGGTGAGCCGCTCTCGATCGCGACCCTCCCAGGCATGGCGGAGCGGACGATCACGCTCGATGGCTTCAGCAAGACCTTTGCCATGACAGGCTGGCGGCTCGGCTACGGGATCGTGCCGACCTGGCTCATGCCGTCATTCAGTCGCCTGGTGATCAACTCGGTGAGTGGCACCAACGCGTTCGCGCAGGCGGGCGCGGTGGCGGCCCTGACCGGGCCGCAGGACGACGCGGACGCGATGCGCGAAGAGTTCATTGCGCGGCGCTCGCTGATCGTCGAGGGCTTCAACGCCATCCCGGGGGTGAGCTGCGTCATGCCGCACGGCGCCTTCTACGCCTTCCCGAACATGAGCTCGTTCGGTCGCAGTAGCAACGAGATCGCGGATCACCTGCTCTACGACGCGGGGGTGTGCGGCCTCTCGGGCACCTCGTTCGGCAAGTTCGGCGAGGGCTACCTGCGCTTCAGCTACGCCAACTCCCGCGAAAAGATCACGGCCGCTCTCGAGCGGATCGGCGAGTCGCTGGCCAAGCTTGAGAAGACCGGCGAGCTCGTCGGCGCATCGGCCTAGCCAGAGCCGATGACGACCATCGAGCAGCGCACGGCAGACCGCCTCTACGACGAGGCGGTCCCCTCGTTCGAGCGGTGGGACGCGGTGCGGGAGATCATCGACGAGGCGATCGACCTGGCACTGAACTACCGCCAGAGCGGGCATCCCGGCGGCTCGCGATCGAAGGTTCACATGTTCCTCTCGCTCCTTCTGTCGGGAGCGATGCGCTGGGACATCCGCACGCCGTGGCGGCCATTCGCGGATCGGTTCGTCCTGTCGGCCGGCCATACCGTGCCGCTGGTGTACGCAACGCTGGCCGTCCTGAACGAAACGCTCAGAGCCCGCGCGGAGCGCGACGCGAACGCCGCCTTCGCCTTCCCCGATGAGGGCCGCTGGGCGCTGACCTGGGAGGACCTGCTCAAGCTGCGTCGTCGCGGCGGGCTCCCGGGCCACGCCGAGATGGAGGGCAAGACCCTCTTCATCAAGTTCAACACCGGTCCCTCCGGGCACGGCCAGCCGCCATCGGCCGGTGAGGCGGTGGCGCTCAAGCTGGCCGGGGCCGAAGAGGTCAAGGTCTTCGTGGTCGAGGGCGAGGGCGGCCTGACCCCCGGCGCAAGCCACGAGACGCGCAACTCGGCGTGGGGGCTGGGGCTCAACAACCTCGTCTACCTGCTCGACTGGAACGACTACGGGATCGACGACCCGGCCATCTCGAGCGTGGTGCCGGGCACCCCCCAGTCCTGGTTCGAGGCTTACTCCTGGCGCGTGGGCGGGACCATGGAGGGCTCTGAGTGGGGTCCCGTGACTCGCGCGGTGCTGGAGGCGGCGCGGGGCGAGAACCCGGATCGCGTCCCATCGGTCGCCTGGTTCAAGACTCGCAAGGGGCGCGGCTACGGCAAGTACGACAACAAGAGCCACGGTACCCCGCACCTCATGAACTCGCCCGAGTTCTGGGCCGTGCGCAAGGAGTTCATGTCCCGCCACGGCGTCGAGTACGCGGGCGTCGACGAGCCGGCCCCCGCCGACGCGAACGAGCAGCAGGCCCAGGCCCGCCAGAACTTCGGGGTCGCGATGGGCGTCCTGCGCGCCAACACCGAGCTGGTGGACGCCATCAGCGACCGGCTGGTCGAGGTGGCGGGGCTGGTCCCCGAGAAGATCGAGGGCTTCAACCTGGGGGGTCGCGGCGCCGAGATCTTCTCCGACAAGCGACTCACGGATGTCGCGGCCTATCCGGCGGAGATGTGGAAGGCGCCCGGCGAGAAGGCTGCCAACCGCTCGGCCCTGGCGACCTGGGGATCCTGGGTCAACGCCTATGCCAAGGCCGAGTACGGGCGTCCGCTCTTCATCGTCTGCTCCGCCGACCTGGCCGAGTCCACCAACATCGCGGGCTTCGCCAAGGACTTCGGCGAGATGCCCGGCTGGGGCTGGTACCAGCGCGACACGAACCCGCGCGGCGTGCTGCTGCCGCAGCAGATCACCGAGTTCACGAACTCCGGCGTAACCGTCGGGATCGCCACCGTCAACCTGGCGGATGACCCGATGACCTCCTTCAACGGGTTCTGGGCCGCCTGCTCGACCTACGGCTCCTTCTCGTACCTCAAGTACGGCCCGATGCGCCTCTTCAGCCAGCTCGCCCAGGACTGCGAGCTGAAGGTCGGCAAGGTGATCTGGGTGGCGGGGCACTCCGGGCCTGAGACGGCAGAGGATTCGCGCACCCATTTCGGCATCTACGAGACCGGCATCACGCAGCTCTTCCCGGAGGGCCATGTCATCGACCTGCATCCGTGGGAATACAACGAGGTGCCGGTCGTGCTGGCCGCTGCCCTCGCGACCGATGTGCCGATCATCGCCCTGCACCTCACCCGTCCGACCGTCGATATCCCCGACCGCGCCGCGCTGGGCATGGCATCGCACTTCGACGCAGCTCGGGGGGCGTACCTGATCCGGGATGTGGCCACCGGCACGCCGTCCGCGGGAACGGTCTACGTGCAGGGCACCGTCACTACCGCCAACGTCGTGAAGGCGCTGCCGGAACTGGACAAGCGCGGCATCAACGTGCGGATCGTGGCGTGCATCTCGCCGCAGCTCTTCCGACGGCAGGACGGGGCATACCGCGACGGCATCTGCTCCGCCTCGGACAGGTGGAGCGGCATGGCCATCACCAACCGTGCCTTCAAGCTCATGACCGATTTCGTCGAGGGGCCGATCGCCAGGGAGTACTCGCTCTCTTCGGACTGGGACAATCGATGGCGTACGGGCGGCACCGTCGACGAGGTGATGGACGAGGCGCACCTGGGGCCGGGCCACATCCTCGCGGCCATCGAGCGCTACGCCACGGATCGTGAAGCTCGCCATGCGCGACTTCGAGAGATCGTGGCGGGTGTCGAGCGGCTAGGCTGAAGGACGACATGAGCGAGCCGCATCCGCACACGTACGAACACCAGCGGCCACGCCGGCCGTCGCACCTCGCGCGGCGTACGACGCCCCCGCCCGCGCGGCCCGCGCCGCCGAACCTTCGCTATCTGCTCTACATCGGGCTGGCGCTGACCGCCGTGGTCGTGGCGCTGGCGGTGCCGTACATCATCGGCTACCTGCTCCAGCTGGTGACCCGCTAGGCCTTCGCGGTCCGGACCAGCACGGTTTCGCCCGAGACCTTGACCTCCGGCCGAACCAGCGGAGGCAAGTCGATCGGGTAGGCCTGCTCGTCGCCGCGGTAGCCGCTGCCGGACGACCACCCCTCGCTCCCGTTGGCGAGCTCACCGGTCAGGTTGAAGCTGGCTCCGTGGCAGGGACAGCGCAGGTCGTGCCACTCCGGCCGATAGGCGAGCGTGCACCCCATGTGAGTGCAGACCGAGCTCAGCGCCCGGATCGTGCCCGCGTCATTCACGACGTACCCGTCGAAGGCCACCGTGCTGAAGCGGACCGCCGCACCCTCCGGCAGGTCGGCCAGGGTGGCGACCGCGACCCACTCCCCATCGCGCACCAGCGGACGGCCGCTGCCGCCCAATGGAGCGGGTCCGGATGGCCGCAGGATCGAGATGGCCCCGGCCCCCGCTGCCAGCCCCGCGGCCGCTCCGAGCCCGACCCGCAGCAGGTCGCGCCGGGTCAGCCTGATCCGGCGCAGTCGAGCCCCTGCCGGAAGCGTCCAGCCCTGGACAGAGCTGATCCCAGCGTCCGCGTCGCGCATCCGTAGGCGGAGCTGTTCGACGAACGCAGGATCGGGCACACCACGGGTCGGGTCACCCGCAGCAGACAGCTCGGCGGCCAGGCGGGCCACCGGTGCCTCGTCGCCGACCACGCCGTCGGGCGCGGGGCGTCCACCCTCGAGCAGGGTGTCGATGAAGTGATCGAGCGCCTCGGGCGCGTCGTTGCGGTCGTCAGCCATCGATCTCGACCAGGAGCGCGGCCTTGCGCAGGGCTCGGTATTGCAGGACCTTGGCGTTGCCGTGGCTGATCCCCATCCGCCCCGCTGTCTCGGCCACCGACAGCCGGTGGAGGAAGCGCAACTCGAGGACCCGCGCGTACTGCTCGGGAAGTCGGTTCAGAAGGCGACGCACCGCCGTGGCGGCACGATCGGCATCGGCATCGGCATGCGGGTCCGGCTGAGGCATGACCGGCTCCCAGGCGCCGGCCACCTGCTCGACGCCGATCTGCGGCAGCCGGTAGAAGGCGCGCCAGTAGTCGGCGACCGCGTTCTGCGCCACGCGGTACAGCCACGCGGAGATCTGCGGCGCCGGCCGGTCGACGTCGAGCTGCTCGACGGCGCGCATGAAGACCTGCCCGGTCAGGTCCTCCGCGTCCGGACGGTTGCCCACGCGCGCGTAGATGAACCGATGAATGGGAGTGACGTGCTGGTCGTAGATCGCCTCGAAGCGTGGGCGCGGATCGGAGGATCGGTCAGGGGTGCCCATTCATCTCCGATACGCCGCGGGTTACGCGGCTAGGCATCCCTCGGTCGAAGCGGGGCCAGCAGCGCGGCGATCTCCTCCAGGAAGTTCGCATCGGTCTGGTCGTAGGCGGCCAGGTCATCGCCGTCAATGTCGATCTCGCCGGCCACCTGCCCGTCGGCGAAGATGGGGACCACGATCTCGCTGCGCGTCGTGCTGAAGCAGGCGAGGTAGCGCGGATCGGCGTCAACGTCGTCGACGATCACCGTCTGGCCCGATGCCGCGGCGGCTCCACAGATCCCGACACCCACGGGAATACGGGTGTGCTCGGTCGCCTCGGGACCGATCCACGGGCCCAGCACCAGCTCGCTGCCATTTGGGTCGAGCCAGTAGATGCCGACCCAGTCGTAATGGGCGAAGCGGTCGTGCAGGAGCTCCACCGCGCGCTGCGCGGCGGCCTCGGTACCCGGTGCCTCGGCGATCGCGGTGCGAATCAGGTTGAGGGCGTCGCCGTGCTCGACGGGTCGCTCCTCCGCGACGGGATGGCTCACTGGTTGGGCGCCCAACGATCCGCCCAGCGGTCGATCCCCACGATCGCGCGACGCAGGTCCGATCCCTTGGTGGTGAGCGAGTACTCGACCCAGGGCGGTACCTCGGAGACCATGGTGCGGTCGACCAGGCCCTCGTCCTCCAGCAGCTTGAGGCGCTGCGAGAGCGTTGCCGAGTTGGCGCCGCCCAGTGCGTCCTGCAGTTCGCAGAAGCGCTGGGTCCGCTCGCCAAGGACCCGCACGATGCGCATCACCCACTTTTGGCCGAGGACGTTGAGGGCTGCAGTCGCGGCGCCTTCGCTGCGCAGGGCGGCTGCTCGGCGCTCGGCGCGCGAGCGATGGGGCGCCCGGGGCGACGGCGCGGGCGACGACGCGTGCGGGGCGGGGTCCATCATCAGGCGGCGGACGATAGCACCGCCCCCGTGGAGGGTCAATCGAGGCCTGGGGTATAGCCAGAGGGGGAGGACTGACCTGGGGTGCGAGGCTCGCGGAAGGCGAACCTCCTTCGGGGGCGACGTCCTGGATCCTGCAGAGCGACTGATGGGCTAAGCCCCCGCTGGTGGAGTGGCAGACGCGATGCGTCGTGGCTTGATTCGGGACGCGTCCTCGGCGAACGGCCCGGTGCCGAGCAGATGGACGCTGACGATCGGCTCCATCGCCTTGGGATATTCCATGAACGCCTCGCGGTAGTCCAGGTTCAGTTTGCGCAGGCCTTCGCGCAGACGCGTGCTTATGTCCGCCTGCCAGGGCTCATCGAGAGCGGCCGTTCCGATCAGCTCCAGGGCGATGCCCGGGCGCGGGGTGCCCGTTTCGTCGTTGAGCAACATGAGCAGGAATGACTGAAGTCGGCTGGCGAGGTTCGGATCGCCGTAGATGATCGTTTCGAGGTCCTCGGGGTAGATGTTCGCGCCCATCACGCTGATCGTCGCGTCACGCCTGCCGTAGACATACACGAATGGCAGCGGCAGCGGATCCGACCACGGAAGCGGACCGCGCGGTCCGGCTACCTCGGGCGCTGCACCGAGCTTCCGGATGTCGAGCCCCGCTCCCGAGAGGACGCGGCCCGCCGCCGCAAACTCGAGCAAACCCCCGGCGTCGTGCACGTTATAGCGGATGCGAGGTGACAGCAGGTCGAGCCGGCTGACCGTGCAGAGCACCTCCCCGTTTCGGTTCTCCTCCAGGTAGTGGATGAGGGGGTTGTACTGAAAGACCATCGGCAGCCGCGGGTCGTCGCCGAACAGGGATTTGCGAATATCGGCCCGAGCCCGCGCCAAGCGCCGGAGAGCGACGCTGACCGGTGACTCGCCTGCCATCCCGATCTCGAGGTCCGTGGCTCCATAGCCGGAGTACACGACCTCGAACCGCTCGAGCAGCCGGTCGCGGAGCTCCTCGGCCATCCCCTCTCCACCGACCAGCGCACAGAGCCGATATTCGTCCCACACGAAGCCCTGGCGTTCGCCCTCGTCGAGGAGGTGCTTCACGAAGGGCGGGTAGCCGCAGATGAGGTACCGAAAGCGCGGTCCAAGGAACTGGAGGGTGGAGAGGATCTTGCCGATATCGGGACCGATTGACTTCACGAGGCCGTGGCGCGTGAGCCCCAGCGACATGTTAAAGCCGGTCGCCCAGGCACCCATCGAGAACGCATTGAGGGTGACCAGGTCGCCCGCGCCGAAGGCGTACCGTGCGAAGAATGCGATGTTGCGGTGCGCCACGGTGCGCTCGTGCTGCCCGCGGATCCAGTTATAGGGCGTGCCGGACGAGCCGCTCGATTCATCGATCGTCACGCCCTTGAAGCGGATCTGACCATCGAGGCACCGCGCCTCGAGCGGATACGGGTCGATGTAGCTGTGCTTGTCCGTCTCTGGCAGCGCGTCGAGGATGCCGGCGGGCGGAAGCCGGTCGGGGTCGATGCGGACCGATTGGAGGTACGAGCGGTAGGCGGGGACCCGCCGGATGGCGCGCCACACGGCCCGCTCGGCCCGAAGCCGACCGGTCACCGCCAGGACGGGGGCCGGCACCCAATCGAAGAGGCCCTTCAGCCAGCCGTACCTGACCCCCACGACGCGGAACATGACGTCGAGCGGAAAGAGCCAAACATTCCTGCCCAGCCCCAGCAGCCACGCCAAGACGTGTCGCCCGAAGATCCGCGCAGCAGAACGATCGTCGGGCCTCGGGTCGGAATCCGAGATCGTCGGCGTTCGGTCGTCGACCATCGGAATCCATCATAGGCGCGCCCCAATCGATCAAGGACGCCCTCCGCACCCAGGTGTTCAGTCGAGCCGCTCTAGCCATGCCCCGTCAAACGAAACCTACGGGTCGGTTCCAGGCACGCTCCGGATCGGGAGGGAGTCGTACCGCTTCCAGCGGTAGATCAGCGTCGACGCGGTCCAGCTGGCGACGAAGATGCCGATGATCCCGAAGCCGATGATCCCGAAGTCAAGGTTCCGCGCAAACTCCCAGAGGCCGCCGTGGAGCCCGAACCGCTCCGCCACGATCGACATCACCTCGACCCCGCCGATGGCGAAGGCGATCAGCACCGAGACGAAGGTGATGTTCAGGTTGTAGTAGAGCTTGCGGATCGGCTTGACATAGGCCCAGCCGTAGGCACCCAGCATCATCACGCCATCGGTTGCGTCCACCAGCGACATGCCCGCCGCGAAGAGGGCGGGCAGGACCAGGATGAAGCCGATCGGCACGTGGTTGGCGCCCGACGTTGCCGCCAGGCCCAGCAGTGCCACCTCGGAGGCGGTGTCGAAGCCAAGGCCGAAGAGGAGGCCCAGCGGGTACATGTGCCAGCTCTTGCGGATGACGCGCAGCATCGGCCGGAAGAGCCGCGCCAGCAGGCCCCGCTCGTTGAGGAATTCCTCGAGCGTGGCCTCGTCGTAGGCGCCGCCCCGCGCGACGCGCCGGAACATGCGGTAGATGTCGATCAGGACGACCAGGTTGATGATGCCGATCAACAGCAGGAATGCCGCGGACACGGTCGTGCCAATCAGGCTGCCGATCTCCTTCAGGGCAGGGATGTCGGTGATCACCGATGCAAAGAGCGCGATCAGCACCGACAGGGCGACGACTACGGTCGAGTGCCCCAACGAGAAGAAGAGTCCTACTGCGACGGGACGCTGGCCGTCCTGCATCAGCTTGCGGGTGGTGTTGTCGATGGCCGCGATGTGGTCCGCGTCGACCGCGTGGCGCAGGCCGAAGGTGTAGGCCAGGAACGCCGTGGGGAGGAGGATCGGATAGGAGATCGAGGCGAGCAGGGCCACCGCCCAGGCGGCGACATTGAAGGCGACGAGGAACGCGTACATGCGGACGATTCGGTTCCGGACCGGGCCGGCCGTCTTCAGGAGACGCAGCGCGCTGTCGACCATCGGTTCCTCCGCGCCGATTCTAGGCGGCGCCAGAGGCTTACTGCAACCGATTGCATTAGCGACGCGCAGCAGTCACGGGCGCCCTACGCGAAGGGCCGGCGCTCCTGCACCGGCCCTTCGTGACTCCGCGAAAGCGACCGCCTACTGAACGTGGACCTCCATGTTCATGGTCGGGTGGACAAGGCAGGTGATGTGGTAGTCACCTGCGACCGTGAATTGCATGTCGCCCTGGCTCCCGCCATTGACCGAGACCTTCTGGACCCGAGGGCTGTCGACCTCGACCCCGTTCTCGCCCTCGGCCAGGACGTGGGCTACCGAGTCCTCGTTCACGAAGGTCACCTTCCCCACCGGAACGGTGATCTCAGCCACCGAGAACGCCAGACCGCTCAGCGTCACCGTGGTGCCGCCAGCGGCCGCCTCGCTCGCCGCGGCGCTGGGCGCCTGGCTGGCCGCTGCCTGGCTGGCCGCAGCCAGGCTGGCGGGGGGCTCGCTGGTCGTGCTGGTCGTGCTGGTCGCGGTGCACGCAGCGAGCACCACAATGAGGGCGGCCAGTGCCGCGAGGGTTGCCCGCCGCCTCGGGCCGTGGGTCGCCGAGTGATCTGACATGGGGCCTACTCCTGTTGGTTCGTGATCTGACTGTTCATACGAGGCGGGTTGCACGGGCTCATTGAGCAGTCGCGGGAAGGATCGCTCGCAGGCTTGTCTCGATCAAATCGCTGTTCATCGGTCCGAAATAGCGATCCCGGATGATGCCGTCGGAACCGATGAAGTAGTGCGTCGGGGCTCCCCAGACGCCGTAGGCGTCCATGAAGGCGGCGGAGGTGTCGACCGCGATCGGGTAGGCGAGCTCGTGCTCGGCGGCGTAATCGTGGATGACGGCAGGGGTGTCCCACACGTCGATCCCCAGCAGCACGAGTCCCGTCGCGCTGTGCGCCGCATAGGCGGCGGCGACGTCGGCCGCCTCGGCCTCGCAGGGCGGGCATGAGGTCTTCCAGAAGACGATCCAGAGGGGCTTGCCAGCGAAGTCCCGCAGGGCAATTGGGTTTCCGTCAAGGTCCGTCAGCGCAAGCTGCGGGGATGCCGGCGCCTGGCCCGTGCCCGGGGCAATTTGGCCGATCTGCACGCCTGGCGCCGCGCTGCCGATCTTGAAAAAGGATGGCTGCGGCTCACCCCCCAGGGGACGGCTGGCGAGATAGGCGACGGCGACTGCCACGAGCGCGATGACGGGGATGACGACCGCCTTCGGCATGCGCCTTCGTTGGGCTGGCTGCGGGCGGGGCACAGTGGCGAGCTCAGTGCTCAGCTCACCGCTTTCTTCACGAGCGCGCCGATCCTTGCCTCGTCTGCGGCGGTCAACTTCATCAGAGCGAAGGCGGTCGGCCACATGGCGCCGTCGTCGAGCTTCGCCACGTCGTTGAAGCCGAACGTCGCGTACCTCGTGTTGAACTTATTGGCGGCCTGGAAGAAGCAGAGGACCTTGCCGTCCTTGGCATACGCGGGCATCCCGTACCAGGTTTTCGGCGAGAGGTCTGGCGCGCTGGCCTTAATGACCGCATGGATCCGCTCGGCCATGGCGCGATCCGATGCCGGCATCTCGGCGATCTTCGCGAGCACGTCGCTTTCGCCTTCCGCCTTGCCCTTGTTCGCGCGCGCCTCCGCCTTCAGCTCCTTGGCGCGCTCCTTCATGGCGCCCTTTTCTTCTTCTGTGAATCCCTTGGACTTGGTGCCGGTCGTGGTCCTGGCGGACGTCTGCGGGTCCTTCATTGCAGGTTTTCACTCCTGTGAGTCTTGATGGGGACGACCCTCCGGGTCGTTGTGCGGGAGGAAGGTCTGGTGAATGGTGATGTCCGTGGCGGCCATGATAGGTGCGGCTCGGTGACCGGCGCATCTCGATTCCTGATCGGTCTGGCGGGCGCCCCCAGCATTCGGCTAGGGCCAAGCGCAGCGTCCTAAGTCTCGTCCTGCACGAGATGGTGCTCGAGGGCGTATCGGGCAAGGGCGACCCGTCCCCGGACGCCAGCCTTGCCGGTCACGTTCGCAATGTGGCGTCTCACGGTGTGCGCGCTGATTCCGA
>JBDTMU010000011.1:0-17154 GCA_039934115.1 Chloroflexota bacterium
TCGGCGCATTTGTGTTCGTCGGCGCGCATTCGGTATCGGTCTTCGTCGCCTTTCAAAGGAGACCGATGGTCCGCGTGCCGAGGCCCTGCTCCTCCTGTCCTTCGCGTCACTTGGATGGTTGCACGCTGGCCTGGCGCTCCTGATCGTTGCCGGCGTCGCGGCCGGCTTTCCTGGGGCAGTGGTGGGATCGGGCCTGGATCTGGCTGTCGCTTGATCTGTTGCTGGCCATTGCGACGTACATGTATGCCACGGCTCCGCGGGCATATCACCCAGCCCGGCCTTCACTCATCGACGAGGGAGCACCTTGATGGGACGCCGCGGCGCGAAAGCTGGTGGATCGCCGCCGGGCGATGTTCCTGATGGTCAGCGGGATGGCGGCTCTGTTGGCCATCGTGGCGCTGATGGTGCTCAAGCCCGGATGATCTCCGGCCCGGAAATCCATTGACCCGGTGGTCCCAGGCGAGCACGATGCCTCGGTGACGATCGACCAGCACATCGCGGGGCGGTTCGCGATCGCCAGCGGGATCGTGACGATTCTCGCCGCCATTGTATTGGTGATCTTCTTCTTGGTCGAGGCGCCTGCTTTGGTCGAAAGCGGTGACGTTGATCGGATCACTATCTTCGGCAGCTCCAACGACGCGCTGATTGCCTTGGCACTCCTCTTGCTGGTCCCGGTGGCCATGTTCGTGCGCCGAGCTGGCGAGCCCAGGCGCCTACACAACGTCGCGGGCTTTGTGGGCCTGGTAGGCCTGGGTCTTGGCGTTGTCTTCATGATCACCACTGCTCTCCGAGTGATCGACTACGGCACCAACTCGATCCTGATCGGAGTTGCCTTTGTGATGGTCGGGATCTGGCTGCTCGCGGCCAACCTCTCGGCCGGAGCGAGCGCGCTGTTCAGCCGCGGGGCACGATGGGCAGGGGTTCTCGCCGGACTGGCCTTCCTCTCAATCGGCGGATTCGCCGCCATCGCGGGGCCGTCGGCAACGGCGGATCCAACGACCCTGATGTCGTCCCCAGTCCTGGTTGCATTGCTGGGCGCCGGGACTGCGGGGTTGCACCTGGCGACACCGGTCTGGGCGATCCTGACCGGGCGCCACTGGATCGCCACCACTCAGGGGTCGGCTTGACGACCCATCCCTTGGGCGAGCGGCGGCCGCTCGTGGCTCTCGCGGCGGTGCTCTCCGTGGGCCTCGGGATCGGTGCAGGCATCCTCCTGCCGGCGGCCTATGAATTTGATATCTCGGCGCTCGCCCATCCCGGATCGATCGTCGTCAAGGGCGAGAGCGTCGCCCAGCTGCTGCGCTGGGGGGCTCTCCTCGACATGGCCAGCTATCTGCCGATGGCGGTCGTGGTGATGTACTTCCATTACCGCTTGCGCGGGCGCAATCCTGAGCTGGTCGCGCTGCTCACCGTCTGCGGGCTGGCGTATGTGCTCATCGGGAGCATCGCCGGAGTGCTACTGGCGGCCGCCGGGCCACCATTGATCGCTGGGTACGCCGACGCATCACCAGCGGGGCAAGAGGCCGCTCGGGTCACCCTCGAGACGCTTGGCCGTGTTGCCCTGGTTGGGCTGTGGGGGATCCTCGAGCTGATCTTCATCGGGTTCTGGTTCCTGGGCGTCGGCTGGCTGCTGCGCCGTGACTGGCGCAGATTCGCGCTGCTCTCGCTCGTCGTGGGCGCGGGGATGCTGGCCTCGAGTGCACGGACCGGACTTACCGGTCGGACGATCGTCGATATCGACGGGCCGATCGACGTCCTCATCCTCGCCCTCGCAGGCCTGTATATCGTCTGGGAGCTCTGGCTCGCCGTGCGTCTGTGGCGCGGTGCTTGAGGTCGGCCCCCGTGTAAGGATTCAGGCATTGGTCGCCTCGGCCGTGGGCGGGTAGCGGTCCGATTCGATTCGGGGACGGATAGGGAGGGTCACGCGATGGACTGGGCGGTCGTGGTCGTGCAATGGCTGCACATGCTGTTCGGCATCTTCTGGTTCGGCGGAGCCCTGTTCGGCAATTTCGTGCTCGGGCCGGTCCTGATCAAGCAGCCACCCGACCGGATGCGCGAGCTTGCGCTTGCGCTCGGCGAGCAGGGCGATCGCGTCATCCTCCCGGTGGCGACGCTGACCATCGTGCTCGGGTTCCTGCGCGGGACGGTCTTCGGACCTGTCAAGAGCATCGAATTCCTGTTCGGGACGGCGTACGGCATCACCTGGCTGGTTGCGCTGCTGGCAGCCATCGGGACTCTCGCGTGGGGCTACACGACCGTTCGGACAATGCGTCGCGCGCTGATTGCCGGAGCTGACATCACCGCTTCAGCCGGCACGGCGTTGCGCAACGTGGGAATCGAGCTCCTTGGTTTCGCGGTGATCCTCAGCTGCATGGTGCTGATGCGCTTCGGCCTTTAGCTGCACCGTCAGTCAGGAGGCGTGGAGGAATTGGCGCACTTCGTGATTGAGCTTGTCCCCAGCCTGGACATTGCTCATGTGCCCCACGCCAGGGAGGATGACCAGGATCGACTCGGGGATCGCGGTGTGCAGTGCCTCGGCGACATCCAACGAAGCTCGAACATCTCGGTCGCCGTACACCAAGAGCGTAGGGACGCGGATCCTTGGTAGCACATCGCGCAGATCGGCTTCGGCAAGCGAACGCGCCAGGGTTCGGAATCCGTCGGGATGGAACTGGGCCACGATGGTGGAGAAGCCGTCGATCATCGCCTTCGGCGTCGACTCCGGGAATAGGGTGGGGATCATGCCTGCCACGAACTCGGCCGGCACCTGCTCGGCCAGTTCCAGGCTCCGCCGCAGTCGCGCGTCGCGGACCTCGGTAGGGAGGGAGCCCGTCCAGCCGGCGTATGCCCCCGCCAAGATCAGGGTCCTCGGGACGCTGGGATGCCGGCGATAGAGCTCAAGCGCCAGCGCACTGCCGAACGAGAGCCCAGCGATGTGCGGTCGCTCCAGGTTGAGGGCGCCGATGACCTCGGCGAGGCAATCCGCGTAATCCGCCATCCGGAATGACGGCGGCGGATCGTCCGACCGACCGGCGCCGGGTGCGTCCCAGGCCACGACCGTGAACTCATCGGACAGCTCGTCGATCTGGCCACGCCATTCGCGGCTGTCGCCGGCGAATCCATGCAGGAGGACGAGTGCTGGCCCGCGGCCGGCCCTCTCGTAGGCGATGCGAAGCCCGAGGACCCTTATCTCCTCCACGTCTTGGATTATTGGCCGGAAGGCTGAACGCGATATGGCCGGCGCCACTCGGGCGCGGGGAAGGGTTCGCCAAAGTAGCCGGTCATGGAGGCCACGGCGCCCTCGCGGAGCAGCAGGATCCAGACATCCTTCCAGACGGACCCGTCGGGGTAATGCTCGTCCACCTCGGCCACGGCGAGGTCGCCCGAGCGGAGCACGTTGCGAACGGTGAAGGTCGGCGGGTTCGCGAACGCCTCGTGGAAGGCCTGCTGTCGGGCACGGCCTTCGAACCGCTCGCCGGACTGCGGATAGATCTCGACGACGTCATCGGTCACGTAGGTGGCGAAGTCGGCGAAGCGACGCTCGTTGAAGGCCTGAAAGGCAGCGGTAATGGCGGCGGCGAATTCGGGATCGGTCAAGCTTCCTCCTCAGCGTTGGACGACCAGGCGAGGGTCTGGGCCTCGAATGACGCAGAGTCCTCATCGGCCTCGCGGGCGCTCTGCGCAAGGTTCAAACGCGAGCCTGACGCTCGCGATGCTCCTGCACGGGCGGGCTCCCATCGTGGGGTCCCGCCCGTTACTCATTTGCTGGGCGCCGACCAGAAGCGATCCACCAGCTCCTGGTCGACCTCGTGGACCCAGTGCTCCGAGATCTTCCCGTCACGGACGTGATAAAGGTCAACGGACTGCCATGACGCAGGAGTTCCGTCCCGCGTGGCGTGCACGGTAATCAGTGCGGCGACGTGGTCGTCGCTCGCGAGGATGTCATGTACGTCGGGTCGGAAGGAGCCATCGGTCAGCTGCATGACCCTGCCCATCAGGGCCAGCACCTGGTCTTTGCCCCGGTGGTTACCCGACAGTGGATTGCGGCCGGGGTAGTGGAAGACAACATCGTCGCTGTAGAAGCTCATCGCCTTGGGGATGTCGCCCTGCGCCATCGCATCAAGGTGGGCTCGCAGGAGCTCGACATTCGGATGCATCATCAACTCCTCCTCTCCAATCAGGTTGGCAGTGGACGCGTCTAGTAACGAATCACCTTCTCGACGCGCAATCGGATCGTTGTGCGAGGTTCGTCGTTGAAGTGCTCCGGATCGGCGCCGTAGCGCCGCGCCAGCCCCTTGATGACGGCCAGGCTGCGTTCCGCGTCGTCGTCAATCTCCGCGGTCCCCCGCAGAGCCACCCACTCGTAGCCGTCTTCAAAGCAAAGGCTGACGCGAGGGTCGCGCCTCAACCAGGCAACCTTGGCGCGCCGCGCCATCGAGTTGAGGAGCACCGTGTCGGGCTGATCCTGATCCAGGTCGAACCACATCACCGATTGTGTCGGTCTGCCGTTGCGATCCAGCACTGCCAGGACCGGGAAGCGAAGCTCAGCGGTCAGCCAGCCCCGCAGCTCATCGGTGAGTGCATGTTCGATCGTGATGTCTGGGTCGGACATTGGCGGGCCTCAGGCCGGCAGGAGCCCGAGGTCGACATCGACGTCGTCGTAGATGCGCGCCGCGCACAACAGGCCGCTAGTGCCTCGCTCGTAGACGCCGATCCCCGCCTGAGGTGAGGGGAACGGGTGCGGGCCCCAGGCGTCGGCGATGAACTCGACGCCACAGGCCACGCCGTCGTCGATCACGGTGCAATGCCGCAGGTGGATCGGTCCCACCTTGTAGAAGGCGCCGTACGCGGCGAGGATGCCCTCGTGCCCGCGGTAGACGTACGGGCCGCCGCTCGGCTCTCGGAAGTATCCGTCCTGCTCGAAGACCGACAGGCTGCCGGCAAGGTCGCCGGCACCGAGGGCGGCCATGTACTCGCCCACGACGTCGGGAATGACCAGATCTGGATCCTCCGGCAGGATCGGCCCGCGGAGCCGATGGGCATGCAACAGCGGCCATTGGCTGTGGTAGACACGGATCGCGGTGACCTTTGTGGCGGACGCGCGGTCGCCGACGACGGCGATCGGCAGCTCTGTGCGTGTCCCGCTCACGGTCGGCGCCGCGAGCCACTCGGTGAGCGACCGATTCGGAGCGATGGTGGTGCGGATCAGCTCCAGCGTGATTTGGCTGTCACGCATCCAGGCCTCCTGCGCGGCCACGAAGAGTCGCATCGGCCCGTCCCCGGCCACCCGTCCATGGCGCGGGTCCTCGATCAGCGGCTCGCCGGCGAAGAGGTCACGAACCGCATCGGCGTCTCCGCTGGCCACGGCCCCCAGATAGGTGGCAGTCGGATCTGAAGTGCTGGTGGCCATGCTGCGCAAACGCTAGCAGGCGAGCGGAGCAGCCGCGACCCCAGCGGTCGTCGAGGAAGGCCGTAAATATAGGTAAACCTATGATTCTGGTTGACGTTGCCCATGGCCGCGCCTACGGTTCGCGTGCTGCTCGGCCTTCTGGACACGAGGATTGCTACGCGTGCCTCCGGTCCTTACCCACCCGACTGAGGCGCCCCTGGATGGTGCCGCATACCTCGACCGCCTGGTGGTGGCGAGCGCGACGTTTCGCGTCCACGACACCGTCCGCCGCGAAGGGCTCGCGGCCACGCTTGGCGCGAGGGTCGGCGGCCTCGCGGACTCCGTGCTTCTGCACACCTGCCACCGCGTTGAGCTGATTTCGTTCGGAGCGGCTGAGTCCGTTCTGGCTGATCTGCCAGGGAAGCTCGAAACGACGTCTGGCTTGGCGGCCGCGGAGCGGGTCATGCTGGTCGCCGGTGGGCTCGATTCGGCGGTCCTGGCCGAGGAGCAGGTGCTCGGTCAGGTGCGCGACGCGTATCGATCCGCGCTCAGCCGCGGCCAGACCGGTCCGGTCATCAACGAACTCCTGCGCCGATCCATTCGCTTCGGCAAGCGGGTGCAGTCGTTCGCCCAGCCGATGGGAGACCGCTCATTGGCGGACCGCGCGATGCACTGGATCGAGGAGCGCACTCCATCCCTGTCGGGTCAGCCGGTGAACGCCCTGGTGGTCGGCACCGGCGAGATGGGAAGGGTGCTCGCAGCTCTTCTTGCGTCCGGCGGTGCGCGGGTTACGGTGGCGTCCCGCAACGGAGACCGCGCGTCACGCCTCGTTGCCGAGCTGCCTCATCCGGGTCGCCATCAGGCCACCTCCATCTCCGATGCGTTCAAGGGGCCACTGCGGCATGACGTCGTAGCGATTGCCGTCCGCAGCGGCACGGCGCTGCTCGAATCCCGGCATCTGCACGGCCACGACCTGCTGGTGGTCGACCTCTCCTCACCCCCTGCCGTTACGGCCGACGCCGCTGCGGGGCTCGGCGAGCGGTTGCTGGACCTGGATCGGCTGGGCGTGGCCGGCGAGGCCCGGCGGCTGTCGACCGATGTCGAACACCGACTGCGCGACGAGGCACGCGCCGAGGCGATCGGATTCGCTGGATGGCTCGAGGTGCGCGCCAGCGGCGATGCTATCGCCATGCTGCGCGCCCACGGCGAGGAGGTTCGACGACGGCACCTCGACCGCCTGCGCCTGAAGAGCCGCCTGGACGAAGCGCAGGCGGCAGCCATCGAAGCCATGACGGTCGCCATGTTCGGGGAGCTTCTGCACCGCCCAACCCTTCAACTGCGCCAGGGTCCCGATGCCGCTGCCCGGGTGCGAGAGGTCTTCGGGATCGAATGAGCACCGCCACGACCACACTGCGACTCGGGACAAGGGGAAGCCGCCTGGCCATGGCACAGGCGCGCGAGGCCGCATCCGCGCTGGCGCAGGTTCTCGGCCCCGGCTCGGTGGAGATGGTGGAGATCCGTACCAAGGGCGACGCCATCAGCGAGCGCCGGCCCGCCGGCCACCTGGTGGTGGGTGACGGGCAGTTCACCGGCGAGCTGGAGCAGGCACTGCTCGACGAACGAATCGACGTCGCCGTCCATTCGCTCAAGGATCTGCCAACCACGTCGAGTCCAGGGTTGCGGCTGGGCGCCATCCTGGAACGCGGCGATCCGCGGGATTGCCTGCTGAGTCGCCATCCGGCGGGTCTGGACGGTCTGCCGTACGGGGCGGGGATCGGGACCAGCAGCGTTCGGCGCGCTGCCCAGCTGACGGCGGCGCGGATCGACCTCGTCGCGCGTCCCATCCGCGGAAATGTCGATAGCCGACTGCGTCGCCTCCAAGCCGGCGAATATGACGCCCTCCTGCTGGCCGCGGCCGGTCTGGATCGTCTGGGAGTGCCGGTCAGCGAGGACGATCGGCTGTCGCTGGAGGTCATGCTCCCTGCCCCCGGCCAGGGTGCCCTCGCGCTCCAGGTGCGCCCCGATGACGTGCCGTTCGTCGCTCCACTCGACCATGGGCAGACCAGGCTCGTGGTCCAGGTGGAGCGTGCCCTGCTGCGGGCGCTCGGCGGCGGCTGCCTGGCACCTTTAGGTGCTCTCGCCGAGGTGACGGATGGACAGCTTCGCCTGCGCGCAGCGTACGAAGGCCGCAACGGATTCACCCGCGTGGACATCACCGGCCTGGCCGACCGCCCATTGGATGTCGTGGCTGAGGCAGCGGCACGGATCGCGGAAGCGACGACGTGACTACGCTGCTGGTGACGCGGCCTGCCCCGCAGGCGGCCGAGCTGGTCTCGCTGCTGGCGCAGCACGGCATCGACACGATCTGCGTGCCGACCGTGGAGATAGCAGCTGCGCCGCCGGGTGGCGCGCTCGACGACGCCATCCGATCCCTCGACGGCGCCGACTGGCTGGTGATCACCAGCGTCAATGGAGCCGCCGCCCTGCTCGATCGCCTCGCTGCGCTCGGCCGCTCGTGGCCGAACGGCGTCCAGCTGGCGGCCGTTGGACCGGCGACCGCGAGGGCCCTGGAGGCAGGCGGCCTGCGGGTCGACCATGTGCCGTCGCGCTACCGAACCGTTGAGATCGTGGGAGGGCTGGGCGAGGTGGCAGGCAAGCGCGTCGTGCTCGCACGCGCCGATGCGGCCTCGGCCGACCTGCGCGATGCCCTGCTGGAGCGGGGGGCCGTAGTCGAGGAGGTCATCGCCTACCGCACCGTGGAGGGGCCGGCGGAATCGCGCGACCGGATCCGCGCAGCGCTGGCGCAACCGCTTGACGGCGTGACCTTCACCAGCGGATCGACGGTGCGCGGACTGAGTGCACTCCTCTCGCCGCCGGAGGCTCTCCGGGCTACCGCCCTGCCTGCCTACTGCATCGGTCCGGTGACCGCCAGGGTGGCGCGGCGAGCAGGCTTCGCGGTCGCCGTGGTGGCCGCCCGGCACACGGTCGCTGACTTGGCGGAGGCCATTCAGGCCAACCTCAGTGAGGTGCCCACATGAGCCTAACGCTCGACACGGGCCGTGCACTGCAGATCGCGTTGCGCGGCAGGCGGCTGCGCCGCACGCCGGCCCTGCGCGGCCTCGTGCGCGAGACCCGCCTGCATCCGCAGATGCTGGTCCAGCCGCTCTTCATCCAGGCGGGCGCTGTGGGTCGTGAGCCGGTCGGGGCGATGCCGGGACAGGACCGCCTGGGCGTCGCAGCACTGACCGGGGAGTTAGAGCGCTTGCGGGCCGCAGGCGTCAGATCGGTCCTCCTCTTTGGCCTGCCATCGGCCAAGGACGCCATCGGCTCTGGCGCGTGGGCCACGGATGGGATTGTGCAGCAGGGCATCCGCGCTCTGAGGGCCGCGGACCGCGAGCTCGTGATCATCGCAGACGTCTGCCTGTGCGAGTACACCAGCCATGGCCACTGCGGAGTGCTGGCCGGCAGCGGGGAGGACGCGACGGTCGACAACGACGCGTCCCTGGAACTGCTGGCGCGAACCGCGGTCTCGCTGGCCGAGGCAGGGGCGGACATCGTCGCGCCGAGCGCCATGATGGACGGCCAGGTGGCGGCCATCCGGTCCGCGCTCGATGCGGCAGGTCTGGGCCGGACCGCGATCCTGGCGTACGCAGCCAAGCACGCCTCCGCCTTCTACGGTCCGTTCCGCGAGGCTGCCGACTCGGCCCCCGCCTTCGGCGACCGGCGCAGCTACCAGATGGACCCGGCCAACGGGCGGGAGGCGCTTCGCGAGATCGATGCCGACGTGGCCGAAGGGGCCGACATGATCATGATCAAGCCGGCATTGCCGTCACTCGACCTGGTCGCCGCGGCCCGCGCGCGCACCGACCTACCGATTGCCGCCTACCAGGTCAGCGGGGAGTACGCCGCGATCTGCGCGGCGGCTGCGAACGGATGGCTCGACCGTCGGGCTGCCGCGCTCGAGAGCCTGGTGGCGATCACCCGGGCTGGCGCCGACATCATCGTCACCTACTTCGCCGCGGAGGCGGCCGGCTGGCTGCGCGACGAGGCCGTGCGATGAACGACGAGCGCTTCGTCCACGCTTGGCTGCTGCGCCTGGACCCAGCGTGGCGACGACGGTCGGCGGTTGAGCGGGAGGCGGAGATCGCCGCATTCTGCGCGGCAGCTGACCGCACGTCCGCTCGCCTGATGCAGCACGCCTATTCGACCGTCGGCCTGCGCGCGGAGGGTGACCTGCTCCTGTGGAGAATGGCCGATCGGATCGAGGAGATCGAGGAGACGGCCGCCGATCTGCTGGCGAGCGGCATGGGTCGCTGGCTGACGCCGGCCATCTCGATGATCGGGCTGACGCGTCCGAGCCAGTACGTGAAGCGGCCGAGCAGCCAGGAGCAGAGCCTCTTCACCGGGGAGCGCTCGCGCTACCTCGTGGTCTACCCGTTCGTGAAGAGCGTTGAGTGGTACCTCGCCCCCGCCGAGGAGCGGCAGGAAGTGATGAAGGGCCACATGCGCGTCGGTCATCGGTTCCCGCAGGTGCGCCAGCTGCTGGCCTACTCGTTTGGTCTCGACGACCAGGAATTCATCGTGGCCTACGAGACCGATGAGCTGGTCGCGTTCCAGGATCTTGTCCGCGAGCTGCGGGAGACCGAGAGCCGCCGCTCCACGGTGCGCGATACGCCGATCATCACCGGCATCCACCGGCCGCTGGGCGAGATCCTGCAGCGCCTGTCCAGAAGTGCCGCGTGAGCGTTGTTGCTTCGACAGCCCATTCCGTCGAATGGATGGCCCGCGCGGAGCTGCTCTTCCCGGGTGGCGTCAACTCGCCGGTGCGCGCCTTCCGCGCGGTGGGCGGCGTCCCGCGCGTGATCGAGCGGGCGTCCGGTGCACGCCTGTGGGACGTGGATGGCAATGAGCTGATCGACTACATCGGCTCCTGGGGACCGATGATCCTGGGCCACGCGCATCCCGCGGTGATCGCCGCCGTGACGGAGGCGGCCGCGCGAGGTACGTCGTTCGGAGCGCCGAATCCCGATGAGGTGGAACTGGCCGAGGAGATCGTGGGGGCCATGCCCTCGATCGAGCAGCTGCGCTTCGTGAACAGCGGCACCGAGGCGGCCATGTCCGCGGTGCGCCTCGCCCGGGCGTTCACCGGCCGGAACCGGATCATCAAGATGGCAGGCGGGTACCACGGCCATGCCGATGCCCTCTTGGTGCGCGCTGGCTCGGGGGCGACAGGGCTGCCCGCCAGCGCAGGAGTGACCGCGGGCGCCGCGGTGGACACTCTGGTGGTCGAGTACAACGACCTCGATCGAGTGTCGGAGCTGCTGGCGCACGAAGGGGATGTGGCGGCGGTGATCGTCGAACCGGTCGCTGCCAACATGGGCGTGGTCCTTCCCGAAGCGGGCTACCTCGAGGGCCTTCGCCGTCTGACTGCTCGGCACGGCGCGCTGCTCGTCTTCGACGAGGTGATCACCGGATTTCGCCTGGCGCGTGGCGGTGCACAGGAGATCTGCGGGATCGTCCCCGACCTGACCGTGCTGGGCAAGATCATCGGCGGCGGGCTGCCCGTAGGCGCCTACGGCGGGGCAGCAAGGATCATGGGCCTCGTGGCGCCGCTGGGCCCGGTCTACCAGGCTGGCACCCTGTCAGGCAACCCGTTGACCATGGCCGCCGGGCTGGCGACGCTGCGCCTCCTCACTCCATCGGTCTATTCCGGGCTGGAGGAGGCTGGGGCAGCACTGCAAACGGGGTTGGTACTGGCCGCCGCCGATGCCGGCGTGGCGGTGCGCCTGGCGAGAGCTGGCTCACTGCTCACCGTCTTTTTCGACGACGACGCACGGTTCACGCGCTTCTTCCACGCGATGCTTGACGCCGGCGTGATGCTACCGCCCTCGCAGCACGAGGCGTGGTTCCTCTCTGTCGCACACGGGCAGGCCGAGCTCGACGCAACCCTGAATGCGACTCGCCGCGCGTTCGGAATCCTCGGAGATCGGGATGCTTGACGCCCCCACCCAAGCGATGACTGGCGAAGCTCGATTCCTCGCTGCCCTGCGCCACGAGCAACCGGACGCCACGCCGGTCTGGTTCATGCGCCAGGCAGGTCGCGCCCTCGCCGACTACCGCGCCCTGCGCGAGCGCTACCCGATCCTGACCCTGGCCAAGACGCCGGAGCTGTGCGCCGAGGTGACGCTCATGCCGGTCCGCACCTTTGGCGTCGATGCTGCGGTGCTCTTCGCGGACATCATGCTGCCGTTGGAGCCGATGGGGGTCTCGCTTGAGATCCAGCCCGACATTGGACCGATCATCCACAACCCGATCCGCTCCGTGGCCGACGTGGACCGGCTGCGGCTGATCGAGCCGGAGGCGGAAGTCGGGTTCGTGATGGATGCGATCCGGCTGGTGAGGGCCGAGCTCGCCGGGAAGCAGGCGCTGATCGGCTTCTCCGGTTCGCCCTTCACGCTGGCCTGCTACCTGATCGAGGGGCGGCCGTCGCGCGACTACGCCATCGCCAAGGCCTTCATGTACCGCGAGCCAGCCGCCTGGCATGCGCTGATGGGGAAGCTCGCCGAGGTCGTCATCCGCTACCTCAACGCCCAGGTGGTCGCGGGGGCACAGGTGGTGCAGCTGTTCGACTCGTGGGTCGGCGCGCTGTCGCCGGCCGATTACGTGACCTACGTACAGCCGCACGTGGCGCGCATCTTCGCGGCCGTGCGCGGCGCTCCCACCATTCACTTTGGGACCGGCGCGGCCGCGTTGCTCGAGCTGATGGCCGAGGCGGGTGGCGACGTGATCGGGGTTGACGCGCGTCAGTCGCTCGACGTTGCCTGGGGCCGGATCGGCTTCGAGCGAGGCATTCAGGGCAACCTGGACGCCACACGTCTGCTGGCCGGATGGGATGCCACCCGGGAAGGAGCGCAGGACGTCCTGCGTCGCGCCGGGAACCGCCCGGGTCACATCTTCAATCTGGGCCACGGGGTCCTGCCAGAGACCGATCCC
Source organism: Chloroflexota bacterium (assembly GCA_039934115.1). Taxonomy (GTDB): domain Bacteria; phylum Chloroflexota; class Limnocylindria; order QHBO01; family QHBO01; genus CF-167. The sequence continues at coordinate 12,383 of JBDTMU010000011.1, forward strand.
GCCCTGCTCACGCGCCTGGTGGAGCTGGTTCATGCGGAGAGCGCCCGATGACGTCGGACCCGCCGCGGCTGGGCGTCCTGCTGATGACCTACGGCTCGCCGGCCGACCTCGACGACATGCCCCGCTACCTCACCGCTGTGCGCGGTGGCCGACCGGTGTCGGACGAGGTGGTAGCCGAGTTCCGGCGCCGGTACGAGGCGATCGGCGGCTCGCCGCTGATTCCCATCACCCAGGCACAGGCGGCCGCCGTCGGGAAGCGGCTGCGCCGGGATGGCGTTGACGCCCGCGTCGTTGCCGGGATGCGCTTCTCGGAGCCCAGCATCGCGGCCGGCCTGGCTGCTCTGGCGGAGGCAGGCTGCGCCGAGGTGGTCGGCATCATCATGAGTCCGCAGTTCTCCGGACTGCTGATGAGCGGCTACCAGCGCGCGCTCGACGAGGCGGTGGCGCTGCTCGGCTCCCTGGCGCCAGGGGTTCGACTGGCGCCACCGTGGTATCGAAACGAGCACTTCGTCGGGGCCGTGGCCAGGCGGATCGATCAGGGGCTGGACCGGCTACCGGCCATTGACCGCAATCGCGCGCCAGTGCTGCTGACGGCGCACTCGCTGCCGCGTCGCGTGGCCGAGATGGAGCCCGGTTACCTGCATCAGCTTCGCGCCACGGCCGAGATCGTGGCCGCCCGGGCGGGACTGCCGCTCGATCGCTGGCATTTTTGCTGGCAATCGGCGGGGCATGAGCCGGGGGAATGGATGAAGCCCGACTTCGCAGATCTGCTCCCCGAGTTGCGAGACGCCGGCCATCGTTCTGTGCTCGTCGCTCCCATTCAGTTCCTCGCCGATCACCTGGAGGTGCTGTATGACATTGACATCGGCGCCCGAGCACAGGCCGATGAGGCCGGGATGGCCTTCGCCCGCATCGAGTCGCTGAACGTCATGCCGGAATTCGTCGCCGCGCTGTGTGATGTCGCTCAAGACGCGATGGTGGTTGTCTAGGTCGCCTCGGCCGAGATGACGTTGTAGTCGGCGATTGGAGTTGAAGGGCGGGTCGAGGTAGACGGGGTCGACGCCGGCACCGGGCAGGTAGCGACGCGCCGGAGTCTACGGAGAGGGCAGCAGGGGGGCCAGAAGGCAGGCGAAGCGGGGAGCCTCAGGCGCCGGTGATCAGCTGCTCCAGCTCGGGTCGGGCTGGGTCGACGAGGGCACGGATGACCGCGGCGTTCACGTCGGCCACGATGATCTCGCCTACCTCGTCATTGACCGACTTGAAGATTCCCAGCTCGAGCATCCGCTGGCCCTGGCGGCGATTGTCATCGGTTGGGGTCAGGTAGTGGACCGCGGAAGCTCGGTAGCGGTGGATCAGGAACAGGTGCAACAGCGTCATCAGGCGCTTGCGTCGCAGCGTCGTGTCGAACGTGTTCTGGTCGCGCACGGACAGGATCGAGCGGCCGCGGCGATCCGCAATGGTGGCGAAGACGATGTTTGCGACCCTCTCCCCGGAAGGTTCCAGGACGCTCAACTCGAGCACCTCCGAACCCGCGGTGTGCGGGCGCAATGAGACGCTGAGTGTGGCGGGCAGGCCCTGATGCCTGGCCCAGCGAGCGAGCCACCCAGCGAGCAGCTTGGGCGGTACCTCAGTCTGGACCAGGTGCTGGGTCTGGGTGGAGCCGGGCCCCATGGCCTTGGTGGTTGCCGTTTGCCCCGAGGCGGCCAGCAGTGCGGCATCCGCTCGCGGGCCGCCGACCAGCGTCTGCGGCGTCCGATACGGCGACTCCAGCAGCCGGAGCCTGCGCTGGAGCCGCGCGAGAGCCACCATCCCGTCCTCCCGCAGCGCGGTGGCGAACTCCTCGGCCGCGAGGCCGTCGATCTGGTGGCCGCCGTAGGTGATGAAGTTGAAGACGAAGCCCAGCTTGCCGAGCTCGGCGGGGAAGAGGCGCATCTCCTCATCGGTCATGCCGGTGGTGTCCCAATTGAAGGAGGGCGAGAGGTTGTAAGCCAACATCTGTTCTGGGTGGACGGCGTGGATGGCGTCGGCGAATTGGCGAGCATCGGCCAGATCGGCCGTCTTCGTCTCCATCCAGAGCAGGTCGGCGAATGGCGCTGCCGCCAGTGACTTCGCGATCGCGTACGGGATGCCGCCTTGCACCTGGTAGTAGCCCTCCGGCGTCCGCGCTCGTTCCGGATCCCATGCGACCCGGAGCCCCAGCTCAGCGGCCATCGCGCGGGTGGCGCTCCACGAGGAGCCCATGGCGAACTCCAGCCACTCCTGGACGCTCATCTCGAGCTCGAAGCCCTCGTCGGCCTGGAAGGTGATGAGATCGGCGACCGCCTGACCCAGGGTCTTGAGTTCGGCGCGAGCCTGCCAGGCCTCCAGGAAGCGGTCCGCCACGGCATCGAGCGTCTCCTCCGCCATGGAGGTTGGATCGGACAGGTGCGCTGCTGCGGCCCGGTCGATCACCCCGCTCAGCCCGGTCTCGTCGAGCCAGGCATCGGCTGCCACGTACTCGGCCTCGGGAATCGCGTAGAGCAGGTGCCCATTGACATCGGTCAGGCCGGCGCGGTTGAGTCCGCGCATCACGGCCAGGTAGGCCACCCGGTAGGCCGGCACCTCGACGTTCGTCACCCCCAGGATGAAGGGCTGGTCCCGTTCGTCGGCGGAGCCTTCGAGCAGGCTTGCGGACTCGGCATCGGTCCGGGCAACGATGATCCCGGAGACACCCATGGTGTCCAGCTGGAAGCGGGCGGTGTTCAGGCGCTTGATCTGTTCGTCGCTGGGAACCAGCACCTTGCCACCCTGGTGGCCACACTTCTTGGCGCCCGGCTTCTGGTCCTCGATGTGGTAGCCGGGCACGCCGGCCTCGACGAAGCGGCGGATGAGGTTGCGGACGTGCGCGTCGCCGCCGTGGCCGGTATCGGCGTCCGCGATGATCCATGGCTCGAAGTCGATCTCGGGCGTCGCGCTGCGCTGCGCGTCGGACATGCGGGAACGGGCGAAGCGCTGGTTGCGGTCGGCAGTCAGGAGCGCTCGGACCAGGCCGGCGGCCTCGTTGGGCACCTGGCCCAGCGGATAGCTGGCAAGGTCGGGGCCGGGGTCTTCATCCATCGACCCCTTGGCCGATGTGGCCCAGCCACCGAGGTAGATCGCCTCGATCCCGGCGCGCTTCATCGCGACCGCCTGGCCCGGCGAGTACGGACCGTAGGTGGTAATCGACCGGTGGGTGTCGAACAGCTCCCGCAGCCGGGCGTGGAACCGGTCGGCCGCGATACGTGCGATCGGATAGTCGGTCTCGATCACTCCGCGCTGTTCGACAACCTGGCGCGGTGAGTAGAGGCGGGTCGTGCGGGCGAAGCGGTCGCCCTCCATCCAGCGGCGGGTTGTCTCCCACTCGTCCTCCAATAACGAGGCGGCGGAGTCGGGAGCCGGCGCTGCCGGCGGCGAGATCACCACGGGGGCGTCGCGGCTACTCGTTCTGGTGGTCGCGGTCGCAGAGGTCCGGGCAGAGGCACTCTGCCAGCTCGGCCACAGTCAGGCGCGGCGCTTCCTGCTCGGGAAGTTCGGGCCTCCATTGGAGCCACGCGTTCGCCCGATCAGCCTGGCTGGCCGACGAGCGGATGTCGGGGAGTCTTGCAGTCATCATGACCCAACCTTGGGGGATGGAGTAATATCAGTCAAGACGATTCTCATGATGGATAGCATCGGCATGACTGATACAATGGCCCCGCAGCTCGGACAGCTCCAGGCCTTCAGGGAGGTAGCTCGTCTCGGCACGATCAGCCGCGCGGCTGAGGCCCTCTTCGTGAGCCAGCCGGCGCTCACGGCGCGCATTCAGGGACTGGAGCGAACGCTCGGCAGCTCGCTCTTTGTGCGCGGCCGCCATGGAAGTCGCCTGACGGAGGTTGGGCGCGCCTTTCTGCCGCACGCCGAGCGGGCCCTCACCGCCTTGGAGCGTGGCCGCGCGGCGGTGGCAGAGGTCGTGAGCGGGAGTGGGGGGCGGCTGACCATCGGTGCGGCGCCGGCGGTGAGCACCTACGTGCTGCCGACCATGCTGCATCGGTTCCAGGCAGACCATCCGGACGTCCACCTTTCGGTGCGCAGCGGGCACTCGGAGGATGTGCTCGAGATGGTGCTGCGTGAGGAGGTCGACCTCGGCCTCATGCGACCGATCCAGCACGCCGAGGTGATCTCCTCGCTTCTCTACGAAGATGAGCTCGTGCTCGTCGTACACCATGGCCATCCGTTCGCATCGAGGGGCGAAATCCCGATGGAGCGGATGGCGACCGAGCACCTGATCCTGTTCGACCGGACGAGCTCGTATCACGAGCTGACGAGCGCTGTCTTCCGGCAGGCAGGGATTGCGCCGCGCGGCTACCTGGAGGTCGACAACATCGACGCCGCCAAGCGGATGGTCGAGCAACGCCTGGGGATCGCCCTCCTGCCCCGGACGTCCGTCCTGGCGGAGATCGGGGCCGGTCGTCTCTTCCCGGTAAAGATCACTGACATGGCACCGCTGAAACGGCAGATCGTAGTCGCCCGACGGCGCGATGCCGGAGAGATGGGCCTATCGGCCGCAGCGTTCCTTCGCACGCTGGACGGGTTGCGGCCGGACGAGGAGCTTTCGCACCACTTCCTCGCCTGACGGACATGCATGCATTTCGTTGTCTGGCCTTAGGTCGGTCAGCAAGATGCAAGATCGAGCGCACACCGCCCTCGTGGCGGGCGGTGATGGTCAGGTAGGCGTAGGTCGCCTCGGCCGATGGACCCCAGTGCCAGGTGTCCTC
>JBDTMU010000012.1:0-16479 GCA_039934115.1 Chloroflexota bacterium
AGAAGACATGCACCTCGTCGCCGTGCAGGTTGTGGGCGTTGGTCAGCACCTTGCCGGATTCGACCACGACGCCGGACCCGCCGCGCCATCGGTTGCCGATTCCGACCGTAGAGGCTCCCGCTGTTGATGCGACCGCTGCGATCGCCTTGCCAAGCTCGTCCATGGGACCCATTGATCTCTTCTCCATCTGGTAGCGTGTGACTTGCAATGCGCAAGTTACTCGCTCCGGACGGATTGTCAAGGCCGATGCCGTACGATCCCGTCATGGCCTCCCACGACTCACCGCTGGCCGCCGCGCTGGAGCGGGTGGGGGACCGATGGAGCCTGCTGCTGGTCGAAGCTCTTCTGCCGGGACCGCGCCGCTTCAATGAGCTGGGAGAGGCCGTGACAGGGATCGCGCCGAACATCCTGGCGGACCGCCTGCGCCGCCTGGAGTCCGAGCGGATCGTCTCGGCGACCCCCTATTCGCAGCGTCCGCCGCGCTTTGCCTATGCGCTCACCGACGAGGGCCAGGAGCTGGCCGGCGCACTGCGCCTGCTCGCCGATTGGGGCTCGCGGGTGTCGCGCGAATCCGAGCCGTTGCGCCATGCCGCATGCGGCACGCCCGTCGAGGCGCGCTGGTATTGCCCAACCTGTGACCGTCCGGTCGAGGGCCAGGAAGCGGAGCAGGTCCGCCGCGTCTGATCGGGCCTAGACCGGTTCCATCCGCTCGACCCACTGAGAGCGCCAGGCAGGCGCCTCGAATGGGCTGGCGAAGTAATCGGTTTGCCGGGCGATCTGCCCGTCGCGGAACTCGACGATGCTCGTCATGTAGGAGGTATCGGCTCCGTACTTGCCGACCGCCTCGACCACGAACAGGTCGCCCGACCCGCTGACGCGGCGCAGCTCGTAGCTCGGGGATCCGCCCGGATAGTTCTTGTAGACGAGCGTGCATGCCTGCTTGCCGACGATCCGCTCGCCCGACTGTGGCCACTCGACTATCGCGTCGTCGGCCATCGCCTCGGTCGATCCGTCGATATCGCCGGCGAACATAGCCGCGATCGTGCGCTCCATGGTCGCCCGGTTTTCGTCAGTCATGGACCCTCCAACGTGGTTCGGTGAACGTCGCCACGCTATGCCTCCCGCTCGAATCTGTCGAGGCATTCCACCTTGACAGGTGACTAATCGGTCACATATAGTCGCGGCGTGGACGAGGAAGTCTTCCGAGCCCTTGCCGACCCCAGCCGGCGTGCCCTGCTCGACGCGCTTCGCGAACGCGACGGGCAGGCGCTCTCCGAGCTGGAGCAGTCGCTGCCCGGGATGACCCGCTTCGGCGTCATGAAGCACCTGGGCGTGCTCGCCGACGCCGGGTTGATCACGACCCGTCGTGACGGCCGCCGGAAGCTTCACTACCTGAACGCCGTCCCGATCCGGCTCATCTACGACCGATGGGTGAGCAAATACACCGAGCCCTGGGCGGCTGCGTTGAGCGACCTCAAGACAAGAATGGAGAATCCCATGGAAAAAGTGTTCGAGATCTACATCAAGACGACGCCGGAGCGCCTGTGGCAGGCGATCACCGATCCCGACATCCGCAGCAAATACCACTTCGGCAACCGGATCAGCTCCGACTGGAAGCCCGGAGGCCGGTTCGAGATGGGCCATCAGTACGCCCCTGGCCTACTGGGCGAGGGCGAGAACCTGGAGGTCGACCCGCCCCGTCGCCTCGTGCAGAGCATGGTTGCCCTCTGGGGCGATGACGTGAAGAGCGAGGGCACCTCGCGGATCACATGGGAGATCGAGCCGGTCGGTGACTCCTGCCGTCTTGTCGTGACTCATGACCAGCTGCGCGAGGGTGCAAATGAGCAGCTGTATGGCGGCTGGCCGATGATCCTCTCCGGCCTGAAGACGTGGCTGGAGACCGGTGAGCTGCTCACGACCCCCGGTTCGCTGATGTACGCCACGCCGTCGGAATCGGTTCGATGACCACGACCGCACCCGACAACGTCTACCAGGTCGAGATCGCCACCACGCCGGAGCAGCTGTGGAAGGCCCTGACCGATGCCGAGGAGACCCGCAAGTACTGGTACGGGGCCCTGAGCATCTCCGATTGGCAGGTCGGCTCGCGCTGGACGAGCGAGTCCGAGGATGGGGAGGTCTACCTGGAGGGCGAGATCCTGGAGTTCTACCCACCTCGCCGCCTGGTCCACACCTTCCACGTCGTCCACGAGCCTGTCGCGGCGGCCGAGGCGCCGTCCCGGATCGAATTCGAGATCACGCCGATCGGAGACCGATGCCGGCTGACCGTGACCCACACCGGCCGCGGCCCGGCCACGATCGAGTACACCAGCGGTGGATGGGAGACGATCTTTGCCGGCCTGAAGGAGCTGCTCGAGACGGGCTCGGTGGTCGCGGCCGCGATGTAGCGGCCGCCATCTAGAACGGCTTCAAGACCATCAGGTAGAGGATGGCGACGAGGCCGATGCCGCCGACCGCCGCCAGCTCCAGGGCCCGCGATGATGCCTGCAGCTCAGCCAACGCCGCCGGATCTGCAGGCGGCGCCTCGGTTCCCTTCTTGTCGTAAAGGCCGACGCTCCCGACCGCGTGGCGCACTGCATCGTGATATCGCGTGCCGCGGAAGCTCATATACCCCCAAAGCACGACCAGGATGCCGATCGAGGCCCAGATCCAGCCCTGCCCCCAGTAGTCACCCGCGAAGCCAGCGGCGATGCCGGTGAGCAGCAGGAAGGCAACGGCGATGGCCGCGATCGTCACGGCTGACTTCGACAGGTCGAGCAGCGCAGCGACGCGTGCCTGGTCACGCTCGCCGCGAAGCCGGAGTGCCGCGAATACGGACACTCCGTGCGCCAGGACGAACGTGAAGGCACCGAGGATGTGCGAGAAGACGAGCCACGGCTGCCAGTCCATCGGGCCCTCCTATGGTTCCGGCTGGGAGAGTGCGGGCTGCTGAATCAGCCGCCAGGCCTTGAGGCCGATCGTGAATGCGAGCCAGAAGATGATCAGCGCCAGCACCGGGTGGAAGGCCGCCACCAACGGCAGGTCATTCCGCAGGGTCGCGAGGATCGGCTGGATGAATTGCACCACCAGCAGTGCCGTGGTCCACCACACGAGCCGCGACCCGACGCGACCAACGGCCGCCACGATCAGAAGCAGGACCGGGACGAGGTGCAGGATCCAACCCAGGCCGACGTGCGGCTCGAAGTCCTTCGCAACCCCGAACAGGCCGATCCCCGCCAGGAAGACCTGGAAAAGGATCGCAGCCAGGTAGATCCAGACCATCGCGAGGAACAGCCAACGGGCTCCGGACACCATCTCGAACCACCCTCCAGCACAACGATCAGGGCCTGCGCGACGCCGGCAGATAATACTGTGCCCATGTCGAGCTCCTTGTCCCTTCCCGAGCCGTGGGCCAGCGTCCGGCAACGGCTGCGCGAGCGAGGGTTTCGCTGGACCGCCCAGCGGCGGGCCGTGGTCGAAGCGCTGGCTGGCAGCGATGGGCACATCACCGGGACCGAGCTGATCGAACGCTGTCGGGCCATCGATGCGGGCACGATCCCCTCGACCGTCTATCGCACGCTCGACGTGCTCGAGGAGCTGGGCCTGGTGCAGCACGGCCATGGTGCCGATGGGCGCGAAGAGTTTCACGTCGGCCCGGAGGGAGTCCACGGCCACCTGCACTGCGCCACCTGCGGGGGGCGCTGGGAGATTCGCGCCGGAGCGGGTCGCTCGATCGTTGATGCCCTGCGTTCTTCGGACGGCTTCGAGGTCGACCTCTCGCACGTGACCGTGGTGGGCCGCTGCGCGGACTGCGCCGCCTCGGCCGCAGCCGCCCAATGAGCGATTCGACCTTCCTGGACCTGCCAGCCACGGCGCTGGAGGCGATTGGCGCTGCGCGCGCCGACGTCGCAATCCTGGGGATCCCGTTCGGGGTGCCCTATCCCTCGCCGGGGCTGACGGAGGGCTGCGCCGACGCGCCGGCGGCCATCCGTGCGCGCTCTCGTCGGCTCGCCCATTTCGCGGATCACCACGACTTCGACCTCGACGGGCCGATGCTGGTGGCCTCGCCACCGCTGCGCATCGTCGACGCCGGCGACGTTCCCGGCACAGCCGAGGACGGCGCAGGAAACTCATCTCGCGCGGAATCGGCGGTTCGAGCGGTCCTTGGAGGAGGCGCCGTCCCGATCGTGCTCGGCGGCGACGATTCGGTGCCGATCCCCGTCCTGCGCGCCTATGCCGGCGGTGCACCGCTCAGCGTCCTGCAGGTCGATGCGCACCTCGATTTCCGTGACGAGATCGGCGGTGTTCGAGATGGCTACTCGTCGCCGATGCGGCGAGCGTCCGAGATGGACCACGTCGAGCGGATCGTGCAGGTTGGCCTCCGCGGCGTGGGGAGCGCTCGTCCTGCAGACGTGGCCGCTGCCCGAGCGGCCGGCAACGTGCTCACCACCGCCCGCGAGCTTCGAGAAGGGGGCATGCCGCGGCTCCTCGAGCAGCTGCCGCAGGGCGCGCCGCTCTTCATCGTGGTTGACCTCGACGGGCTCGACCCCTCGGTCGCCCCCGCGGTGAGCGGCATCTCGCCTGGCGGCCTGTCCTACGAGGAGGTGGGCGACCTCCTTGATGGCGCCGCGGCACGATGCCGTGTGGTCGGCGCCGCCTTCACGGAGCTCGTGCCCGCGCTCGACGTCAACGGTCTGTCGGCGCTGGTGGTGGTGCGCATGGTGATGCGCCTGTTGGCGGGCCTCGACCGCAACCGCCGGCCACCGCCGACAGGCTAACGAGCCCTGCCGTGGAGACCTCACGATCACCGGCCAGGGCGCGGCTGTCTCACGCTGCATCGGCGCCGATGGTGTCGCCCTGGGGGTGGAGCTGAGCGGCCTCCGCCAGGCGGACCAAGCGGTGATCGGTCACCTGCAGGTCACGCCGGCCTGAGCGCCGTCAGGCTCCGGTGAGGGTGCGGCTGAAGAAGTCCAGCATCCAGGCCGCGAAAGCGTCGCGGCACACCCAGACCGGCATCCCGGCTGTGGCGTTGTGGCCCGCCCCCTCGCACCAGTGCAGCTCGATCTCGACCCCCGCCGCCACAGCGTCCTGATAGAAGGCCTGCGTCCGGCCCGGCAGATCCTCGGTGTCACCGGTTCCGTGCGAGACGAGGACCGGCAGCCGCGCCAGGTCGGGGATCGCGTCCTGTGCGTCCACCGAGCCGAGGTCGACCCCCGTGCGGATCCGGACCCCAAGGAAGACCGCCCACGTGCCCGGGTAGGCGGGGTGGCCCGCGTGCTGGAGCCGCTGCTCGACCTGGTAGCGAAAGCGGGTGTGCATGGAGTCGAGCGCCAGCGCGTCAACGCGCGGGTCGTCGCGCGACTCCGCCACCGCGGTGCCCGCCCCAAGCGAATTCCCGAGCACGCCGATGTGGCTCGGTTGCTTGGTCCGCTCCAGCCAGTCGATGATCGCGCGCAGGTCCTTCTGCTCGAGGACGCCACCCGTCGTCTGCTCTCCGCTGCTGCGCTGGGTGTTGCGCATGTCGAAGGCGACGAGGTTGAAGGTGTCATGCAGCCCCTCACCGTATTCGAGGACGCTCGTCTTGTTTCCCCCGAAGCCATGCACCAGGACCACCGTCGGGGCGGTCGGCCCGGCGCCATCGGCCGCGGGGATGTACCAGCCGGCGATGCGGATGCCGTCGTCGGTGACGACCTCGTTGCCCGCGATCGTGCCGGTGTAGGTGCAGTGCTTCTGGTCGGGGTTGCGGGACGCGAGGAGCGCGTCATCGGCGATCTCGTAGTTGATCGCCTCATAGGTCCACCCGAACAGCTCGTCGGGGGTCCGGCAATCCGGGTTGCTGCCACCCCCTTCGACCAGCTGGCGCGAGCCCTCGTAGCCGACGTAGCCGGTATATGCAACGCCCGCCACGAGGACCAGCCCGAGGAGCGCGAAGAGAATCCTGCGGATCGCCACCTCGGGCAGGCTACCTGACGTCCAGCGTGGCATGGCGGCGGGCCGACCGCTCCAGGAAGACGAAGAGCGCAAAGGCAAGCACGGCGTAGGCAATCCCGACCAGCGCCTCGATCCCGATCAGCCCGCCGACCTGATCGAATCCCGCGCCGTCGGCTGCCTGGCGCACTGCCTCCACACCATGGGTGAACGGCAGCAGGTTGCCGATGATCTGCATCCATCCGGGCAGCTCCTCCAGCGGGATGTTCACGCCGCAGAAGAGGAGGATCGCCATGGTCACCAGGTTCGCGCCGAACAGGCCGTCGCGCAGGCGGAGCGAGATGGCGCCCTGGAGCGCCCCGATGGCGGTGCACGAGAAGACCGTCACCAGCAATGCCAGGCCGGCCACGGCCAGGGAGCCGGGCGCCAGTCGCACGCCGAGGAACACGACCCCGAGCCCGAAAGCGTAGAGCGACACGAGCAGGCCATTGACGATGAACGGCATGAAGCGTCCGGCGAAGACCGCCGCACGGTTCGCCGGAGTAGCCAGCAGGGCGGGGAGCGTCCCGAACCAGCGCTCGTTGGCGATCGCCATGGTCATCCCGAAGACGCCTGCCAGCGCCGAGACCTGCACCGCGTTGCCGATCGCGAAATAGGCCGGCGACCGGTCGGTGGCGTAGGAGCCGAGCGCCGCGAAGAAGAAGATCTGAAAGGTCGGGCCACCGATGAGGGTGGGGATGTAGATCGATGGCCGAGCCCAGTTGAACAGCATCCCGTAGCTCATCCGGCCGCCATACCAGAAGACGCGCCATGCAGATCGGAGCGTGTCGGGCGCGATGCGCGAGATCGGCGTCGCGAGAGCGGTCATTGCAGCGACAGGGTGGCATCGCGACGGGCCTTCGCCAGCACGAAGACGAGCGTGATGCGGGCCGCCACGTAGTAGACGACGGCCAGGGCGAAGCACATCACGATGGCCAGGGTCGGCGGGGCCGCCCCGATCGTCGCGCCACGGATCGCCTCCATGCCCCAGGTCGGCGCCAGCAGCCAGCTGATCGGGCGCACCCAGAAGGGGAGGGTGGCGACCGGCACGAGGAGGCCCGTGATGAGCCAGATCGGGTATTCGAGCAGGTTCCCGAGCGCGTTGGCGTGCCGGTACAGCACGAAGGTGGTGGCGATCAGCATGCCGAGCGCGCCGAGCGAGACGATCGCCGCCACCAGCGACAGCGGCAGGATGAGTGGATAGGTCGCCTCGATCGGCATTCCGAATAGGAGGACGCCCCAGGCAAGCGTGGCAACGATCCCGTAGAAGCCGAACACGACAGCGCCGAAGGTCTGGCCGACGAGGATGTAGTCATAGCGCGAGGGGGCATTCACCAGAAGCTCGAGCGTCCCCTCCCAGCGCTGCCATGCGATGGCACCTCCGCAGCCGAAGAGTGTCGTGCTCCACACGCCCATCATCCCGGCGCCCAGGGCGACATAGAGCAGCGTCTGCCCGGCGGTGCCGCCACCCGAGCGGAAGAGGAAGAAGGCAAGGGTGGCGAAGATGAGCGGGGCGATGAAGGTGGTCAGGATGAAGAACTCGCTGGCCAGCAGGATGCGCACGTTGAACCACGTCACGAACCAGATCAATCGCAGCGTTCGGCCGGGAGTCATGGCGTCGACCTACTGAACCGATGCGGCCCGCGCGGCCCGGGCCTCGTCGTCGCCGGTGGTGGCGATGAGGTGGACATAGGCGTCCTCGAGGGTCGGTTCGCGCGCGACCACCTTGCCGACCCGGGTGTCGCCGAGGAGCGAGAGGAGGCGCGGCGTGATGTGGGCGCCTCGCTCGCTCTGCACCAGCAGGATCTGGCTCTGGTCGCGCTCCTCCATGTTGACGGCGCTCACGTCGTCGTCGCCGCGAAGCCGCTCGACCGCCTCGTCGGTCACGCCGAAGGTCTCGATCTCGACGATCGTCCGCTCGGCAATGGCATCCTTGAGGTCCGCTCCCGTCCCGAGGGCGACGATGCGGCCCGCGTTGATGACCGCGATCCGGTCGCAGAGGGCATCGGCCTCGAACATGTAGTGGGTCGTCAGGAGCACGGTCTTGCCGGCGTCCACGAGCGACCGAACGGTCTGCCGCAGCTCGCGCGCCCCCACCGGGTCCAGGCCGATCGAGGGCTCGTCCATGAAGATGACCTCCGGGTCGTGGAGGAGCCCGCGGGCGATGTGCAGGCGCTGACGCATGCCGCGGCTGTACCCCTCGACCTTCTCGTTCTCTCGCCCCGTCAGTCCGACCATCTCCAGCAGCTCGGCGATGCGGCGCTTCTGCTCGGACGGCTCGACGCCGTACAGCTCGGCGAAGTAGCGCAGGTTGTCCAGGCCGCTGACGCGGTCATAGAGGCCACGGTCTCCGCCGAAGACGTAGCCGATGCGCTGTCGAACGGCGGTCGTGTCCCGCACCACGTCGAAGCCCATCACCCGCGCCGTGCCGGAGGTCGGGAGCAGAAGAGTGATCAGCATCTTGATCGTGGTGGTCTTCCCGGCCCCGTTCGGCCCAAGCAGGCCAAACAGCTCGCCGGGCTTCACGTCGAAGCTGATGCCGCGCACCGCATCCACGGTCATGGGTCGGCGGCGGAGGACCCCGATGTGGGTCTGGTAGCTCCGCACCAGGTCGATCGCCTCGATGGCGGGGACGTCACCCGCCGAGGCAGCCATCAGAACCAGTCGCGGGCGCGGAAGAAGAGGGCTGCGCCGCCCATGGCCAGCAGCATCAGCCCCAGCGCCAGCGGGTAGCCGAGCTGCCAGCTCAGCTCGGGCATGAAGTGGAAGTTCATGCCGTAGACGCCCGCGATCAGGGTCGGGACCATCAGGATCACGGTGAACGCGGTCAGGCGCTTCATGATCGCGTTGAGGTTGTTGCTGGTGACCGACAGGTTGGCCTCAAGGGCCGATGCCAGCAGGTCCCGCTGCAGGTCCAACTGGTCGAGCACCCGGATGGTGTGGTCGTACAGGTCCTGGAAATACGGAGCCGACGCGTCGTCGACCAGGGGCAGATCCCGGCGCAGGAGAGCGTTGGCCACGTCGCGCTGTGGCGAGAGGTTTCGTCGCAGCTCGAGCAGCTTGCGCTTCAGGTCCAGGATGACGCGCAGGGTGTCGTTGCTCCGCTCGCCCGCCAGGATTCGCTCCTCGAGATCCTCGATCTTGTCGGTGAGTCGGTCGAGCAGGGGAAAGAAGCCATCCACCGCGGCGTCGAGGATTGCGTACACGAGCGAGCCCGGCGTCCGGGCCACGGCGTCGGGCCGATCGCGGAAGCGCCGATCGACCTCCTCGATGGCGGGCGACCCGTGCCAGCGGACGCTGACGACGTAGCCGGGTCCCGCGAAGAGGTGGAGCTCGCCGAGCTCGAAGTGCTGATCTGGGTGGGACGGCTCGAGGACCTCGTAGGTGACGATGGTCTGCTGCTCGGCGTACGTGTCGAGCTTGGGACGCTGCCGTCGCTTCCTGAGGTCCTCCAGGGCCAGCGGGTGGACCGAGAACTCGTCGCGGAGCAGGTCGAGGTCCGCGGCGGTCGGCGACGCGATGTCGAGCCAGATCACATGGTCCTGCTTCTTGCGCAGGCTGTCGATGGTGTCGAACTCGCTGGCGCTGAGCTCCTGCAGCTCACCGCTGGGCAGTCGCGCCAGGCAGGTCCGATTCGTCTTGGTGGCCATCGGGCGTGAGTCTACGCGCACAAGCCCTCAGCTCTGGCTCGGGGCGAAGGACCAGCGGCGGCCATCCCACCAGCCATGCAGCAGCTCGCCGACGTCGCTGCGGACGAAGATGTCGATGCGATCCCGACCCCAGCTACAGGCCGCCGGATCGCCATCGACGCGGACGCCGAGCGACTCCCACGGCTGCCAGCCGTCCGGCCCGTACCAGCGGTGCTGGAGCGTCCCGTCCTGCCCGCGGGCAAAGACGTCGATCCGATCGGCTCCCCAGCTGCAGGCCGCGGGGCTGCCGGCCAGCTCGCCCCCATGCGCGTGGCGCTCGTGCCAGGCATCGCCGTCCCAGTAGGTGTCCCACAGCTGGCCATCGGTCCCGATGAAGAAGACCTGCATCTCGTCCTCGGCCCAGGTCGCCACCGCCGGGCGCGAACCGACCTCCGCCCCCAACGACTCCCAGTCCTCCATTGGCTCTCCTCCTTTCGGCTTCGGGTGGGAGCGCCATGATGGCCCGGCCCCGCTCCGCTCGCTCTGGTCCAGCGCCTATGCTCCTGGCGTGGAGCAGTGGAAGACGATCATTGAGCCGTTCCGGATCAAGAGCGTGGAGCCGATCCGGATGACCTCCGTGGAGGAGCGCGAGCGGCACCTGCGCGAGGCCGGCCACAACCTCTTCAACCTGCACGCGGCGGACGTGATCATTGACCTGCTGACCGATTCGGGGACCGGGGCGATGTCGGCCGAGCAATGGGCCGGCATCCAGCGTGGCGACGAGTCCTACGCCGGCTCGCCCTCGTGGTTCCGCTTCCTCGAGAGCGTCCAGAGCCTCTTTCCGTTCAAGCACGTGATCCCGACCCACCAGGGGCGGGCCGCGGAGAAGATCCTCTTCTCGGTGATCGGCGGCCCGGGTAAGGCGATCCCCAGCAACACGCACTTCGACACCACCCGGGCCAACGTCGAGTTCACCGGGGCCGAGGCGGTCGACCTCGTGATCGAGGAGGGGCACCACCCATCGGTCATCCATCCGTTCAAGGGCAACATGGACCTCGACGCCCTGGACGAGTTCATCCGCGAGCGCGGAGCCGAGGCCGTCCCGGTGGTGATGGTCACCGTCACCAACAACTCGGGCGGCGGACAGCCGGTCAGCCTCGAGAACCTGCGTGGCGTGCGCGAGATCTGCGACCGATACCACCTGCCGCTCTTCCTCGACGCCTGCCGCTTTGCCGAGAACGCCTGGTTCATCAAGCAGCGCGAGCCCGGCCAGGCGGATCGCGCGATCCCCGACATCGTGCGCGAGATGGCGTCCCTGGCCGATGGCATGACGATGTCCGCCAAGAAGGACGCGATCGCGAACATCGGCGGCTGGCTGGCGCTCAACGACGACGGATGGGCCGATGCGGCCCGCAACCTGCTCATCCTGACCGAGGGTTTTCCCACCTACGGCGGCCTGGCGGGTCGCGACCTGGAGGCGATCGCCCAGGGCCTGCGCGAGGTGGTCGACGAGGACTACCTGCGCTACCGCATCCGATCGACGGCCTACCTCGGGGAGGCCCTGGTCGAGTCCGGCATCCCGTGCGTGCAGCCGATCGGCGGCCACGCCGTCTACCTGGATGCCGCGGCGCTCCTGCCCCACATCCCCTCGCTGGAGTACCCCGGCCAGGCGCTGGCGATCGCCCTGTACCGTGAGGGTGGCATCCGCGGCTGCGAGATCGGCACCGTGATGTTCGGGATGCACCCTGACGGGACCGAGACCGCGGGGCCGATGGAGCTGGTGCGCCTCGCCATCCCGCGGCGGGTCTACACCCAGTCGCACATCGACTACGTGATCGAGGTCGTCCGCTCCGTCGCCGCTGGTGCCGCCGCGCTGCGGGGATTACGGATCGTCGAGCAGCCCGCACAGCTCCGCCACTTCACCGCCCGCTTCGAGCCCATCGCCTGAGCCGTACAATCTCGCCGTGACCACCCTCGGACGGCGATTCACGACCTGGCGCTACGTCATGAACCACGCCAACATGCCCGAGGGCGTGGAGATGGACTGGCTCAGCAAATGGCTGATCGTCACCCGCGCCACGGTCTTCAGCATGACCGCCACCTCGGGCCTGATCGGGGGCCTGCTCGCGATCGGCACCCCCGGCCTCTCGGTGAACTACTGGTACCTGGCCCTCGCGGTCATCGGCCTGGTGATCGCGCATGCGTCGAACAACATGATCAACGACTACTTCGACCTGGAGGGCGGCGTCGACACCGATGAGTACGTCCGCGCCCTGTATGCGCCGCACCCGATCCTCTCCGGCTGGCTCTCCAAGGCGCAGCTGCGCAACGCGATCTTGCTGATGAACGTGCTCGACCTGGCGATCCTCGTCTTCCTGGTCTCGGTGCGCGGCCCATGGGTCGCCGCCTTCGCCCTCAGCGGCCTCTTCATCAGCGTCTTCTACGTCGCCCCGCCGATCAAGCTCAAGCACCGCGGCCTCGGTGAGCCCGGCGTCTTCGTGGTGTGGGGACCGCTGATGATCAGCGGGACCTTCTTCGTGGCGACCGGGGTGCTCCCCGGCTGGGTCTGGATCGCATCGCTGCCCTACGCGATCCTGGTCACGACCGTCCTCTTCGGCAAGCACATCGACAAGATCTCGGCCGACACGGCCAAGGGGATCCACACGCTCCCGGTCATCCTGGGCGAGACACGCGCCCGGTGGGTGGCGCAGGCCCTGATGATTGCCTTCTACCCGATCGTCATCGGCTCCGCGCTCGTCGGCTGGATCGGCCCATTCGTGATGCTCGTGGTCCTCGGCATTCCGCTGCTGCTGAAGGTGCTTGGCCAGTTCTCCTCGCCCCGACCGGAGACGCCGCCGCACAGCTACGTCGGCTGGCCGCTCTGGTTCGTGGGCGGGGCCTTCCGCCACACGCGGCGGGCGGGCGGCCTCCTGATCCTCGGACTCCTCCTCAACGCCGTCCTGCCGGGCGTCCAGCTGCCCTGGGCCTAGCCTCCATAATCGGCACCGATGTTTCCGATCGGTGACGAGAACCTCCCCGGCAGGGGGCTCCCCTGGGTCACGCTCGGCCTGATCGCCGTCAACGTCGCGGTCTTCATCCTGCTCCAGGGCGGCAGCGGGGACAACACCTTCACCTACGGCTGGAGCTCGATCGCTCGGGAGATCACGAGCGGCGTGGACCTGACCCATGCCGTGCCGGTGGTGATCGGCGGGACCGAGTACCTCATCCCGCAGGCGCCAGGCCCGGACCCGATCTATCTCACGCTCCTGTCGAGCATGTTCATGCACGGCAGCTGGCTCCACCTCGGCGGCAACATGCTCTTCCTGTGGATCTTCGGCGACAACGTCGAGCACCGAGGCGGCCGCGTTCTCTACCTGGTGGCCTACCTGGCTGCCGGCCTGGTCGGCTCGCTGGTGCAGATCCTGAGCGACACCACGTCGCAGATCCCGTCGCTGGGGGCCTCGGGCGCCATCTCCGGGGTGTTGGGGGCTTACATCGTCCTCTTCCCGCGAAACCGGGTGACCGCCTTCGTCTTCCGCTTCCTGATCCAGATTCCGGCGCTGGTCGCGATCGGGATGTGGATCGCCCTCCAGGTCATCTCGAGCCTCGCCGATCCGACCGGGACCGGTGGGGTCGCGTACCTGGCGCACATCGGCGGGTTTGGGGCGGGCGTCCTGGCCGGCCTCTTGTTCCGGGCGCTGCCCGATCGCGGCGCAGGTCCGGCCGCGGTCAGATGAGCCTGACGGCCGATCACGGCCTGTTCGGCCCCGACAGCATCTCCTGGCGGATCGACCGCGAGGTGCTCGTCCTGGCCGGCGGCAGCTGCGCGCTCCTGATGCAGCTCGCCCATCCGGCCGTGGCCGCGGGGGTGGCCGAGCATTCGGACTTTCGAGCCGATCCCTTCGCGCGGCTGCGCCGCACACTTGCGGCGACGTATGCCGTCGTCTTCGGCAGCACGCCGCGCGCCGAGCGCGCGATTCGCCGCATGACCGCCATTCACGCTTCGGTCGCAGGCACGGTCCCTGAGACGGGGGAGCCCTATTCCGCACTTGATCCGGCGTTGCTGCTTTGGGTGCACGCCACCCTGGTGG
Source organism: Chloroflexota bacterium (assembly GCA_039934115.1). Taxonomy (GTDB): domain Bacteria; phylum Chloroflexota; class Limnocylindria; order QHBO01; family QHBO01; genus CF-167. The sequence goes on from JBDTMU010000012.1 coordinate 13,685, forward strand.
ACACCGCCATCCGTGTCTACGACCGCTTCGTGGCGCGGCTCTCGGACGAAGAGGCGGAGGCATACCACGCCGAAGCGCGTCAGATCGCCGTCCGCCTCGGCGCCTCGGACGCGTCGCTGCCGTCCACGCTGAAGGACCTGCGTGCGGAGATGGACCGGCTGATCAGCAGCGGCGAGGTCCGGGTGTCCGCCACCGCGAGCAGCCTGGCGCCCGCGCTGCTGTACCCGACCCGCTTCCCGCCGCGACCGGTGTGGGACCTCGCCCACCTCGTTTCGCTCTCGGTGCTGCCGCCCGCCATTCGGAGCGGCTACGGCATCCGCTGGTCGCGCCGCCATGAGCGCGGGGTCGACCTGCTGGCTGCTGTCAGCCGGCGCGTCATGCCGTATGTTCCCGATCCCCTGCGCAACGTCCCGGCCGCTCGCTCCGCGGAGCGCCGGCTGCGGCGGGCCGGCGCGGCACGGTGACTCGGCGGATTCGGCTCGCTATGATGCCGGCAGCCCATTCCCCACCCCTGATCAGGAACCACCGTCGCGGCGTGGTTCGAGGACCTCGTTGAACCGATTCGCGAAGCTCGCCGTCGCCGCGTCGATCGCAACCTATGTGCTGATCGTGGTTGGCGGGCTGGTGCGCGCGACCGATTCGGGACTGGGCTGCCCGGATTGGCCGGCCTGCTTCGGGCAATGGGTTCCGCCCGCCGAGCTGCACGCGTGGATCGAGCACAGCCATCGACTCGTTGCGGCGCTCGCGGTCGGGCCGCTGGTGGGGGCAGTGGGGCTGATCACCCTGTTCAGCGCGCGGCGCCGCGATCGGCCGCTCCTTGTTGCCGCGCTGGTCACCGGCGTCCTCGTCATCCTCCAGGCGCTGCTGGGCGGCCAGGTCGTGATCCAGCAGCTCCGCGCGGAGCTGGTGACCGCCCATCTCGCGATGGCGCTGACGGTCCTGGCGCTGACGATCGTCATCGCCGATCGGGCCACCAGTGGGGCGCTGCCGCCCTCGGCCGCCGGGCTGCCAGGGGGCCTGGTGGCGGGCACGGGCATCGCCGTGTTGGCCCAGATGCTGCTGGGCTCATGGGTCTCCGGGACGGGGGCCGGGCTCGCCTTCCCGGACTTCCCGCTGATGGACGGCGGCCTGTGGCCGTCGACCGCGGCGGGGGGAGCGGTCGTCCAGCTCGCGCATCGCGCGCTTGCGGTGGCGGTGGCCCTCCTCGTCCTGTGGACCGCGAGCCGCATCCGTCGGGCGGCTGTGACGCCCCGTACGCGACAGCTCGCCACCCTGGCGGTTGGCCTCGTCCTCGTCCAGATCGCGCTGGGCGCGGCCAACGTGTGGTCACGTCTGTCTGCACTGTTCGTAGTGCCGCATCTCGCGGTCGGGGCCGCCCTGTGGGCCACGATCGTGCTGCTCTACCTGGCGCTGCGGCGATCCCCGGCGCCCGAGACCTCGAGGGAGGCGCTGGTCGAGGTCCAGGCGAGTGCCGTGCCTGCTGCGACCCTCGGCGAGACCCTGCGGGCCTATCTGGCACTCACCAAGCCGCGCATCATCGAGCTGCTGCTGGTGACCACAATCCCGACTATGGTGCTGGCGCAGCGCGGCATCCCCTCGATCTGGCTGATGGGTGCGGTGGTGCTGGGAGGCTCGCTGGCGGCGGGCGGTGCCAACACCATCAACATGTACATCGATCGCGACATCGACGACCTGATGCGTCGCACCCGCAACCGTCCACTGCCCCGCCACGCCGTGACGCCGGGACGGGCCCTGGCCTTCGGGATCGTGCTGAGCATCCTCTCCTTCGTGTGGCTGACCGTCACCGTCAACCTCCTGTCGGCGCTCCTGGCGGCGAGTGCCATCGGCTTCTACGTCTTCGTGTACACCCTGTGGCTGAAGCGATCGACGCCGCACAACATCGTCATCGGTGGCGCCGCAGGCTGCGTTCCGGTCCTCGTGGCGTGGGCAGCAGTGACCGGGACCGTCCAGGTGCCGGCGCTTGTGCTGTTCGCCATCGTCTTCTACTGGACCCCGCCGCACTTCTGGGCCCTGGCGCTGCGCTATCGCGGCGACTACGAGGCGGCCAAGGTGCCGATGCTGCCGGTGGTGCGAGGCGAGGCTGAGACGGCACGCCAGATCGTCGTCTACACGATCCTCCTGGTGGTGGTCTCGCTCCTCCTCTTCCCGGCGGCGCGGATGGGCCTCATCTACCTGGCTGCCGCCGTGGTCCTGGGGGTCGGCTTCGTCTGGTACGCACTGCGGGTCCAGCGCGACACCAGCGATGGTCGGGCGGCGATCCGCCTGTTCCGGTTTTCGATCAGCTACCTGACCCTGCTCTTCGCGGCCGTCGCCGCCGATTCGCTGCTGCGGCTCGCGCCGGGCTGACCGTCAGTCGGCGGGCGGCTGCATCGGGGCGATTCTGGCGTCCTCGCGGGCGTCGGCGCGAGCCGTGCGACGGTCCTCGGCTCGCACCCAGGCGGCGACCACGAAACCCATCGCCAGCAGGAAGACGACGTCGCCGCCGACCCACATGAGCATTCCGCCGATGCTCTGGTCGACGACCGGGCTCGGCCCCCAGTCCCGTTCATTGGTCAGGTAATGCGGGTAGAGGGCGGCGGGTGCGCTCATCAGGGCAATCCCGAGGAATGAGTTCTGGGGCATGGCCAGGAACAGGTAGAAGAGCCGCACCGGGTGAGGCAGCCGCCATCGGGAGGGGTCAGCGCCCACCACCGGCCACCAGAAGAGGAGCGCGGCGCCCAGGAAGGTGACGTGCTGGACGTCGTGCAGCCACGGCGTCTCGAGCGCCTGGTCGT
>JBDTMU010000013.1:0-16369 GCA_039934115.1 Chloroflexota bacterium
CGTACGCCGCGCCGGACTCGTCGCGGACCAGGGTGCCGTGCTCGAGCGCCAGGACCCGCCGGCGCATGGCGTTGACGATCTCCTGGTTATGGGTCGCCATCAGGACGGTGGTGCCCATCGCGTTGATCTGGATCAGGAGCTGGATCAGATCCCAGCTGGTGACGGGATCGAGGTTGCCGGTCGGCTCGTCCGCGATCAGCATCGCCGGATCGTGGACCAGCGCCCTGGCGATGGCGGTGCGCTGCTGCTCGCCGCCGGAGAGCTGCGCCGGCAGGTGCTCGTCATGCTCGTGAAGGCCGACCAGGTTCAGGAGTCGTGGCACCCGCCGCCGGATCTCTGCGTTCGTCGCGCCGGTCACCTCCAGGGCGAAGGCGACATTCTCGTAGACCGTCTTGGCGGGCAGCAGCCGGAAATCCTGGAAGACGATCCCGATCCGGCGGCGGAGCGAGGGGACCTGGCCGCGCCGCATCGTCGACAGGTCCCGGCCCGCCACCACCACCCGGCCGGTGGTGGGAAGCTGCTCGCGGATCAGGAGCCGGATGAAGGTGCTCTTGCCGGCGCCCGACGGGCCCACCAGGAAGACGAAGTCGCCCTCGGGGATACTGACGTTCACGTCGACCAGGGCGACCTTGCCGTTGGGGTAGGTCATGCCCACGTCGACCATGCTGATCACCGGATCGACCGGCTCGGGGCGGGCCACGTACGGGCGCTGCATCGTGTCGGTCACGTCGCCGCCGCCTCACCGATCCGCGAGCGGAGGTATCCAGCGATGAATGCATCCAGGTCGCCATCCAGCACCGCGCCTGGATTCGATGTCTCGACGCCGGTGCGGAGGTCCTTGACCATGGTGTAGGGCTGCAGGACGTAGCTCCGGATCTGGTTCCCCCAGCCGGCCTCCACGTGCTCGCCGCGGAGGCGGGCCATCTCCGCCTCGCGCTCCTCCTCGGCGCGCTCGACCAACTTGGCGCGCAGCACCGCCATCGCTCGTTCCCGGTTCTGGATCTGGCTCCGCTCGTTCTGGCAGGTGACCACGATCCCCGTCGGCAGGTGGGTGATCCGGACCGCCGAGTCCGTCTTGTTGACGTGCTGGCCCCCGGCCCCCGATGCCCGGTAGGTGTCGACCTTCAGGTCGCGCTCGTCGATCTCGATCGCCGCATCCTCGGGGACCTCGGGCATCACCTCCACCAGCGCAAAGCTGGTGTGCCGTCGGTTCTGCGAGTCGAACGGGCTGATCCGGACAAGCCGATGGACGCCCCGCTCGCTCCGCAGGCGACCGTAGGCCCAGCGACCGTCGATCGCGACCGTGACGCTCTTCAGCCCGGCCTCCTCGCCCTCGGTCTGGTCAAGGATCTCGGTCCGGTAGCGGTTTCGCTCCGCCCAGCGCAGGTACATGCGCAGCAGCATCTCGGCCCAGTCCTGGCTCTCGGTGCCGCCCGCGCCGGCATGGACCGATACGATCGCCGGCCGCTCGTCATACGGCTCGGAGAGCAGGAGCCGCGCCTCCATCCGGTTCCAGTCCGCGCTGAGGCTGGCGAGGTCCCGCTGCAGGTCGGCAGCCAGCTCCGCTCCACCATCGGGCTCCGCGGCCGCCAGCTCCGCCATCTCGGCCAGGGCGCTGGCTCGGGCGCCGAGCTCCTGCCAGGCACCGATCTCCTCGCGCAGCTCGTCGGCTCGTCGGAGCACGGACTGCGCTGCAGCGGGATCGTCCCAGAAGCCGGGTTCGGAGGATCGGGAGGTCAGCTCCGCGAGCTCACGCTCCTTGCCGGGCAAGTCAAAGGCGCACCGCCGTGTCGGCCACGAGGCGCGCCAGTCGGAGCGCCTCGTCCTTAATTGCGTCCAAGGGCCGACACCATGGGAAGCTCCATCTCCGTCAACCGCGCACTCTTGCTGCGGACCCTCGCCGGGTTGACGCAGGGGCAATAGCCCTGCCGCGGGCAGGAGCCGCAGTTGCCGTCGCAGTCGAGGGTCATGGCGTAGCTGCAGCGCATGCAGTCGCGCTCGCAGACGATGAGGTCTTCGTAGGGGAGGGAGGGGTCTCGGAAGCGGGTGACCAGCGGCAGCTCGGTCGTCGGAGGGGTGGAGGTGAGGGTCTCGGCGCCTCGACGAGGGGTGGTCAGCTGCTTCACGTAGCCCTCCTCTTGCGAGGAATCGCGAGGTCATGAGGCCTCGCGATCCTGAGCACCCATGGTACCCGGTCTGTCTCGGTTCGCCAACCCCCAAGTCAGGGTTCAGGCTCCGTGGCAGCGCTTGTACTTCTTCCCGGATCCGCACCAGCAGGGGTCGTTGCGGCCGAGCTTTGGGCCGGCCCTGGCGGTCTGCTGGGGAGGGCCCGACCCGTTGCCGCCGGCGACGACAGCGGTCGCGGCACCGGCTGCCACCGCCGCACCGGTCACGTCCGGCCGGCTCTCCACCATCGGCCGCGCCTGGTGCTGGTGCGGCGGCTCGCGGGTGAGGGTCACGCGGAAGATGGTGTGCGTGATGTCGTGGCGGATGGTCGACTTCAGCTCATCGAACATCCGATAGGCCTCGACCTTGAACTCGTTGAGCGGATCGCGCTGGCTGTAGGCGCGCAGGCCGATCCCGCGCCGCATGTCGTCGACCGCGGTCAGGTGCTCGACCCACAGCGAGTCGATGACGCGCAGCAGCACGACCCGTTCCAGGACGAGCATCCCTTCGTCGCCGACCTCCGTGCGCTTGCGCTGGTAGGCGTCCTCCACCAGCTCGACCAGGAGCAGCGCGACCTGGTCCGCGTCGACGAGGTCGTCGATCCCCGCCAGTGCTCCGAGGTCGAGGGTTGGCACCATGGCGGTGAGCTGGGCCTTGAGACCCTCGCGATTCCATTCGGCCGCGAACTCGCCGGCGGTGTGTTCGACCACGAGCGCCCGGACCTCCTCCTCGAGCATGGCCAGTACCGTCGGCGCCAGCGTGTCGGAGCGGAGGATGCGCTCGCGCTCGTGGTAGATCGTCTCGCGCTGGCGGTTGATGACGTCGTCGTACTCCACGACGTGCTTGCGCGTGTCGAAGTTGAAGCCTTCCACCCGCGTCTGGGCCCCCTCGATCGTCTTGCTCACCATGCGCGACTCGAGCGCCGTCTCGTCGTTGAAGCCGAGGGTGCGCATGATCGACTGGACGCGGTCGCTCGCGAAGCGCCGCATCAGGTCATCCTCCAGCGAGAGGTAGAAGCGGGTGCTGCCCGGATCGCCCTGGCGACCGGCGCGGCCGCGCAGCTGGTTGTCGATGCGCCGTGCCTCGTGCCGCTCGGTCCCGACGATGTGCAGGCCGCCGGCGGCAATCACGCGGTCTCGATCCTCCGCGCACAGGCGATCGGCCTCGGCCAGCGCAGCGGCGTACTGCTCGGGCGAGGCCTCCAGCACATTGGTGCCCTTCTTGTGCAGGAGCTCGGCGGCGAGCATCTCGGGGTTCCCGCCGAGCAGGATGTCGGTGCCGCGGCCGGCCATGTTGGTGGCAATCGTCACGCTGTCGCTGCGCCCCGCCTGGGCGACGATCTCGGCCTCCTTCTCGTGGAACTTGGCATTCAGGACACTGTGCTTGATGCCGCGTCGCTTCAGCATCTCGCCGAGCATCTCGCTGACCTCGACGCTGATCGTGCCGACCAGGACCGGTCGTCCTCGCTCGTGCTCCTCGACGATCTCGTCGACGACGGAGGCCCACTTGCCCTTCTGGCTGGCGAAGACGAGGTCCGCGAAGTCGTCCCGGATCATCGGCTGGTTGGTCGGGACCGCCACCACCTCGAGGTCGTAGATCTTGTGGAACTCCTCCGCCTCGGTCTCGGCGGTGCCGGTCATGCCGGCGAGCTTGTCGTACATGCGGAAGTAGTTCTGGAAGGTGATGGTGGCCAGCGTGCGTGACTCGTTCTGGATCTTCACCCCCTCCTTTGCCTCGACCGCCTGGTGCAGCCCCTCGCTCCAGCGGCGGCCAGGCATCAGGCGACCGGTGAACTCGTCGACGATCACCACCTCGTCGTCCTTGACCACGTAGTCGCGGTCGCGCTTGTAGAGCGCCTCGGCCTTGAGGGCCTGCTCGAGGTGGCGCGCCATGCTGAAGTCGTCGTCGAAGAGGTTGTCGACCCCGAGCCATTTCTCCATCTTGTCGGTCCCGGCTTCGGTGATCGCCACCTGGCGGAACTTTTCGTCGAGGATGTAATCCTCCTCGGCCTTGAGGCGGGGCACCAGGCGGGCGAACTGGACGTACTTGTCGGCCGATTCCTCGGCCGCCCCGGAGATGATCAGCGGGGTACGCGCCTCGTCGATCAGGATGTTGTCCACCTCGTCGACGATCGCGAAGAAGTGCCCGCGCTGCACGCGCTGGGCGAGGTCGATGACGAGGTTGTCGCGCAGGTAGTCGAAGCCGAACTCGTTGTTGGTGCCGTAGGTCACGTCCGCGGCATACGCCTCGGTGCGCGCCACCGGCCGCAGGGCACGCAGATGCTCGTCGGTCTGTGGGAAATCGGGGTCGACGACGTAGGCGGCCTCGTGCTGGATCGAGCCGACCGTCATGCCGAGCCGCCAGAAGACCTGGCCGATCCACTGCGCGTCGCGCTTGGCAAGGTAGTCGTTGACGGTCACGACATGGACACCGCGGCCGGTCAGGCCGTTGAGGTAGGCGGCCAACGGCGCCACGAAGGTCTTCCCCTCGCCCGTCTTCATCTCGGCGATGGCGCCGGTGTGAAGGACCATGCCGCCGACCAGCTGGACGTCGTAATGGCGCTTGGAGAGGGCTCGGCGCATCGCCTCGCGGACCGCCGCGAAGGCCTCGGGCAGGATCTCGTCGAGCGCGGCGTCGATCTGCCCGCGCTCCTGCTTGTGCTGCTCCTTGCGCTCCTCGCTGATCCGCATGGGGTCGGACGCGACCAGCTCCGACTCGGCTGCCTGCTCGGGCGTCAGCGGGCGCTGCTCGATCGGGATCAGCAGGTCGCCGAGCGCATCGCGCAGCCGGGCGCGGAACTGCTCGGTCTTGCCTCGCAGCTCGGCGTCGGGTAGGGCGGCGTACTCCGGCTCGAGCTCGTTGATGCGGGCAACGGTCGGTTCGAAGCGACGGACCTCGCGTTCATTCGAGTCCGTCAGCCTGGAGAGGAACTTCAGCATCTCAGAGTTCGAGTATATCCGGATGGACCGATGAGCCCCGATCGAGCCTCAGCCCTCGGCGGCCGCCGCCGGCGGATCCTCCGGTTCCTCATCCTCCGGGTGGCTGCCCCAGAAGGTCATCTCCTCGACCAGCTGGACCTCGGACGAGAAGAGGGCGCCCACGCTCTCACCCCGGTGGATGCGCTTGATCGCCTCCCCGAAGAGCGGCGCGATTGACAGGACGGTGATCTTGTCGCGATTGGCGTCGGCAGGCAGCGGGATCGTGTCGGTGACGATCACCTCGGTGAGCGGGCTGGCCTCGATGTGGTCCAGCGAGTGGTTCGAGAAGACACCGTGGGTGGCGCACGAGTAGATCGCGACGGCCCCTTCGGCCACCAGCGCAGAGACGGCCTCGAGCAGCGAGCCCGCGGTGTCGATCTCGTCGTCGATGATCACGGCCGTCTTGCCGGCCACCTCGCCGATGATGTTCATCAGCTCCGTCTTGTCCTCGTTGCCAACCCGCCGCTTCTCCACGATCGCCAGCGGGGCCTCGAGGATCTCGGCAAAGTTGCGCGCCTTCTTGGCGAAGCCGAGCTCGCTGACCACCACGATATCGTCGAGGTTCTTGTCGCGGATGTAACGCGACAGGATGTTGACGGCAGTCAGCTCATCGACGGGGATGCTGAAGAAGCCCTGGATCTGGCCCTGGTGAAGGTCCATGGTCAGGACGCGGTCCGCCCCGGCCACGGTCAGCATGTCGGCAACGAGTCGGGCCGTGATCGGGACCCGCGGCTGATCCTTCTTGTCGGAGCGCCCGTAGGCGTAGTACGGCATCACCGCCGTGATCCGCCCGGCGCTGGCGCGCTTGAAGGCGTCGATCATGATCAGCAGCTCCATGACCGAGTCGTTGACCGGCCGGGAGGTGGGCTGCACCAGGAACACGTCCTGTTCGCGGACGTTCTCCATGACGCGCACGAATATGTTGTCGTTGGCGAACTTGAAGACCTCGGCCTTGCCCAGCTCCGTGCGGAGGTAGCGGCAGATCTGCTCAGCGAGCGGCCTGTTGGCGTTGCCGGCGTAGATGCTGAACTCGTCGGCGTACACGCGGATCTCCGGTGCGGTTGGTCTCCCGGAGCCGATTCTAGCCGCTCTGCGGCGTTTCTCAGCCCTCGGTTTCCGCGTCGTCCTCGCCGACCGGCGGTCGATCGTCCACGAAGACCGCGATCGACACGATCCGGTCGCCTTCGCCGGGCTTCATGACCGTCACCCCTCGCGACGCACGGCGATAGCGATTCACGCTGCTGACCTCGGTGCGCAGGATCGTGCCCTCCTCGGTGATCAGCATCAGCTCCTCGTCCTCGCGGCCCACCACGCGCACCGCGGCCACCTTCCCCGTCTCGGCGTTCAGGGAGTTGGCGATCACGCCGCCGGTGGCGCGGTGCTTGACCGGGAAGTCGTCGAGCATGGTGCGCTTGCCGTAGCCCCCCTCGGTGACGACCAGCAGCTCGGCGGATGGCGCCACCACCTCCATGCCGACCACCTCGTCGTCGCCGCGCAGCCGGATCCCGGTCACGCCACGCGTGTCGCGCCCCATCGGTCTGACCTCCGTCTCGTGGAAGCGGGCCGCCTGTCCGTTGCGCGTGGCGAGGATGATGTCGTTCTGCCCGTCGGTGAGGCCGACCCACCGCAGCTCGTCGCCCTCCACCAGGCTGATGGCGATGAGCCCGTTGCTGCGGATCTTGGCGTACTCGGCCAGCGAGGTCTTCTTGATCATCCCGCCCCGCGTGGCCATGGCCATGTAGTGATCGGCCTCGAACTGCGGGATGGTGATGATCGCGCTGACGTACTCGCCCTGGTCGACCATCACGCCAGGGAGGTTGATGATCGGGAGCCCCTTTGCCTGGCGGCTGGCCTCGGGCAGGGTGTGCACCTTGGTGATGAAGACGCGCCCGCGGTTGGTGAAGAAGAGGATGTTGTCGTGCGTGTTCGCCACCATCAGGTGCCGCACCGCGTCCTCTTCACGCGTGATCATTGCCAGCTTCCCCTTGCCGCCTCGCCGCTGGGAGCGGAAGGTGCCGATCTGCTGGCGCTTGATGTAGCCGCGCTGGGAGAGGGTGACCACGACGTCCTCCGCGGCCACGAGGTCCTCGGCGGTCAGCTCACGGTTGGCATCCGACTCGATCCGGGTCTTGCGGTCGTTCCCGTACTTGCGGATCAGCTCGTCCAGCTCGTCGCGGATGGCGGTCAGGACCTTGCGCGGGTTGGCAAGAAGGTCCTCCAGCTCGGCGATCAGGCGGATCACGCCCTCGTACTCGTCCTCGATCTTCTTGCGCTCGAGTGCCGCCAATCGGCGCAGCTGCATCTCCAGGATGGCGTTGGCCTGGGCCTCGCTGAGCTTGAATCGCTTCACGAGTGCGGCGCGCGCCGCATCGGAATCCGCCGAGGCGCGGATGGTCTTGATGACCTCGTCGAGGTTGTCGAGCGCGATCTTCAGGCCCTCGAGGATGTGCGCTCGCTCACGGGCGCGGGCAAGATCGAACTCCGTCCGCCGGCGGACGATCTCGCGCCGCCAGGTGATGTAGTGCTCGAGCATCCGCTTCAGGCCCAGCGTCTGCGGCTGCCCGTCGACGAGTGCGAGCATGTTGGCGCTGAAGCTGCTCTGTAGCGCCGTGTGCTTGAAGAGCTGCTGCATGACGGTGTGCGGGGAACCATCGCGCTTGATCTCGACGACGATCCGCATCCCGGTTCTGTCGCTTTCGTCGCGAATGTCGCTAACGTCGGTGATTCGCTTGCCGCTCACCAGCTCGGCCATCTTCTCGATGAGCGTGGTCTTGTTGACCTGGTATGGCAGCTCGGTGATCACGACCGAGATCCGACCTCGAGCGTCCTCCTCGAAGGCGACCTGGCCGCGAATCACGACCCGCCCACGCCCGGTGGCGTACATGTGGCGGATCACGTCGACCCGCTCCTTCTCGCCGGTGAGGCTGTTGCGCTGGTCCTCGACGCGGAAGATCGTGCCGCCAGTGGGGAAATCGGGACCCGTCACGATCTCGCACAGGTCGTCGACGGTCATGTCGGGGTTGTCGATCAGCGCGATCACCGCCCGGCAGATCTCGGTCAGGTTGTGCGGCGGGATGTTGGTCGCCATCCCGACCGCGATCCCGGAGCTGCCATTGATGAGCAGGTTGGGCAACCGTGCAGGGAGGACCGTCGGCTCGCGTAGCCGGCCGTCGTAGTTGTCGACGAAGTCGACGGTCTCCTTCTCGATGTCTGCCAGCATCTCGTCGCTGATCGCGGTCAGGCGCGCCTCGGTGTAGCGGTAGGCAGCCGCGGGGTCGCCGTCAACCGACCCGAAGTTGCCCTGCCCGTCGACCAGCGGGTAACGAAGGCTGAAGTCCTGTGCCATGCGAACCAGCGCGTCATACAGCGCAACGTCGCCATGCGGGTGGTATTTGGCGAGCGCGTCACCGACCACGCCCGCACACTTGCGATAGGCCGATGTGGAGCGAAGGCCCATCTCGTGCATCGTGTACAGGATTCGGCGATGCACGGGCTTGAGCCCGTCTCGCACGTCGGGCAGCGCCCGCGCGACGATCACGCTCATCGCATAGTCGATGTAGGCCGATCGCATCTCGTCCTCGATCGAGACGCGTCGCACGGCGTCGATTCGGTCTGAATCCATGGGTCCGGCTGCTACTCCTGCACGCTTGTCGCGTTTGTCGCTGTCTTCATTCGCGGCGAGCCCCTGCCGCTGTTACATCGGCCGGCATGCCGTATCGGGCCTTGAGCTCCGCCTTGACGGACGGGCTCGCCCCCAGGAACCGGCCGTGGCCCTCGGCGATGAGGCGGCCGTCCGACCCTCGAACCTCCCCGCTCACCTGGTAAATGCGGCGTCGTCGCTCGGTCACCCAGCCGCGCGCCGTGAGCGCCTCGCCCGGGTTGGCCGGGGACCGATAGCGAACGGAGATCTCAGCCGTGACCGCCCACGAGTCGAAGCTGGACGGCGCCCAGGCCATCACCTCGTCGAGCAGGGTTGCGAGCAGCCCACCGTGGACCTTCTCCTCCCAACCGACGTAGTTGGGGCCTGGCACCCAGGTCGTGCTGGCCGTCCCCTCGCCGAGCTCAATCGCCAGGTGCATGCCGATCGGATTCGTTCCGCCGCAGGCGAAGCAGTTGTGGTCGGCGAATGCGTAGCGCCGGCCGTCGGCGCCCTCGATCAGCCGGCTGCTGCCGATCGTTGCCGCCTTGCCGCTCGCCGTGCTCACCAGCGGTCATCCTCATCGTCCCAGAAGCTTTCCGATCCGAACTCGTCGGTTCGCGACGGACGCAGGCAATGGGCAGCGATGGCGAGCGCGAACGCGTGGCTGACGGCGTACCCGTCCCGCAGGAAGTTGACGGCATCGCGACGCTCTCCCACACCGTTCGCCTCGAGCAGGGCACACCAGTCCTCCAGCTTGCGGCCGGTCTTTCCCTCGACCTGGCGAATGTCGGCAACGTGTCGGCTTGGCATGGTTGGCATCGGCTCCGTCTAGAAGTCCAGGTTGCGGACCTTGCGCGCTTCACCGCGAATGAAGTCGCGGCGAGGCTCGACACGCTCACCCATGAGCGTGCTGAACACCTCGTCCGCGTCGGACGCCTCTCGCACACTGATCTGCAACAGGGTGCGCGTGTCGGGGTTCATGGTGGTCTCCCACAGCTGCTCGGGGTTCATCTCGCCGAGCCCCTTGAAGCGCTGCACGCTGATGTTCTTGGTCTTCCCTTCGCGGGACAGGTCCTTGATCGCCTGGTCGCGCGACTTTTCATCCTTCGCGTAGCGGGTCACCTTGCCGGTGCTCACGCGGTAGAGGGGCGGCTGGCACAGGTACAGGTACCCCTGCTCGATCACGTCGGGCATGTGCCGGAAGAAGAACGTGAGCAGGAGCGTGCTGATGTGGGCGCCGTCGACGTCCGCGTCCGAGAGGAGGCAGATCTTGTGATAGCGCAGCTTGGTGATGTCGAACTGGTCGCCGATTCCGGCGCCGAGCGCGATGATCAGGGGACGGATGTTCTCGCTGGAGAGGACCCGATCGAGGCGTGCCTTCTCGACGTTCAGAAGCTTGCCGCGCAGCGGCAGCACGGCCTGCGTACGGCGATCACGCCCCTGCTTGGCGGAGCCACCGGCCGAGTCACCCTCGACGATGTACAGCTCGCTCCGCGCGGGATCACGCTCCTGGCAGTCGGCGAGCTTGCCGGGGAGCGCCATTCCGTCGAGGGCACCCTTGCGAATGACGAGATCACGGGCCTTGCGTGCGGCCTCTCGCGCACGAGCAGCGGTGACCGATTTCTCGATGATCCGTCGGCCGTCGGCCGGGTTCTCCTCGAGGTGCTGGATGATCCCGTCGGTGACGGCCGCCTGCACCGCGCCCTTCACGTCGGCGTTTCCGAGCTTGGCCTTCGTCTGGCCCTCGAACTGCGGATCGGTGAGCTTGACGCTGATCACCGCGGTGAGACCTTCGCGCACGTCCTCGCCGCTCAGGTTTGCATCCTTCTCCGACAGGACCCCGGCCTTGTGCGCCCAGTCGTTGAGCGACGAGGTGAGCGCCGCCCGGAAGCCAGTGACGTGCGTTCCCCCGTCGACGGTGTGGATGTTGTTGGCGAAGGCCAGCACGTTCTCGGCGAAGCCATCGTTGTACTGGAGCGCGACCTCGACGCTGGTGGTGCCCACCATCCGCTCGACGTGGATGGGCCGCTGATTGAGCACGTCGCGGCGCCGGTTCAGGTGGCGAACAAAGCTGGTGACTCCGCCCTCGAAGTAGAAGTTCTTCTCCCGGTCGGCTCGTTCGTCGCGCAGGCAGATCCAGAGTCCCTTGTTCAGGTACGCCGACTCTCGCAGCCGCGTGGCAATGAGATCCCAGCTGAAGTCGAGCGTCTCGAAGATCTCCGGATCGGGCTGGAAGAGGGTACGAGTGCCGTGCTTCCGTTCCTTGGCGGTCACGAGGCCGCGATTGGCGTCCGCCACGCCTCCCTGCTGGCGGACGGGGCCTTTCGGCTTCCCGCGGCTGTACTCCTGGGTCCAGCGCTTGCCGTCGCGCAGCACCTCGACTCGCATCGCGACCGAGAGGGCGTTGACCACGCTGACGCCCACCCCGTGGAGGCCGCCCGAGACCTTGTAGCCTCCCCCCCCGAACTTGCCGCCGGCATGCAGGACGGTATGCACCACCTCGAGCGCGTCCTTGCCGGAGGTGTGCTTGCCGACCGGGATGCCTCGGCCATCGTCGACGACCTCGACTCGGCCGTCGTCGTGGATCGTCACGTCGATGCGCGTTGCGACGTTCGCCATAGCCTCATCGATGCTGTTGTCGACGACCTCCCAGACGAGCTGGTGCAGGCCGCGCTGATCAGTGGAGCCGACGTACATCCCCGGCCGCTTCCGGACGGCCGTGAGCCCCTCGAGGACCTGGATGTTGGCAGCGGTGTAATCGGAGGTGGCCTTGCTGCGGCGCGGCCGGCGCTCGGGCTGGGCGGTCACGTGCCACCTCCACCGACGCCACGCGCGATGATCGCGTGGAGGCGATCCAGCTCCTCGTCGGAGTAGAATTCGATGACCAGGCGGCCTCCGCGACGCGTGCGCACGATGCCGACCCTGGTGGCGAGAAGGCCCCGAAGCTGCGCCTCGAGGTCCGCGAGGTCGCCCGAGATGGGCCCTCGTTGCCTCGATCCCGCGGAATCACGCTTCCGGCGCACGAGCTCCTCCGTCTGGCGCACGGAGAGATGCCGCTCGATCACGATCAGGAGCGCCGCGCGTTGGAGCTCCGGAACGGTGAGCGCGGCGAGCGCGCGACCGTGGCCCTCGGTGATGCGTCCGTCCGCGATCGCTTCCCGCGTCTCCGCGGTGAGGTCGAGCAGGCGGAGCGCGTTGCTGATCGCGACTCGGCTCTTCCCGACCCTCCGGGCCACCTCCTCGTGCGAAAGTGCGAAGCGGTCGATCAGCTCACGGTAAGCGGCAGCCTCCTCGATCGCGTTGAGGTCCTGGCGCTGGAGGTTCTCGACCAGGGCCAGCTCGAGTTGCTCTCCGTCGGCGGACTCTCGCACCACGGCAGGGATGTGCGTGAGGCCGGCCAGGCGTGCAGCGCGCAGACGCCGCTCGCCGGCGATCAGCTCATAGGCTCCATCGGCGGTCGCGCGCACCACGATCGGCTGGAGCACTCCATGCAGCCCGATCGAGGCCGCGAGCTCAGCAGTCTCGGCGTCGTCGAAGCGGTTGCGGGGCTGGTGCGGGTTCCGCGCGATCCGGTCGATCAGGATCTCTGGCACGTCGGACGCCGGAGCGGCACGTGGAATCAGGGCATCCAGTCCGCGGCCCAGGCCGAAGGTCTTAGCCACGCGCCGTCACCTCGGCCGCGAGGCGCCCATACGCCTCGGCACCACGCGACGTCGGGTCGTAGATGGCAATCGGCACGCCGTGGCTTGGCGCCTCGGACAGCCGCACGCTGCGTGGCACAACGGTGTCATACACCGCGCCCTCCAGGTGGCGACGCACCTCCGCCGCGACCTGGACCGACAGCCTTGTGCGGCCGTCATACATCGTGAGCAACACGCCGTCGATCTCGAGGCGCGGGTTGAGCGCCTCACGAACCCTGCGAATCGTATTTACCAACTGGCTCAATCCCTCAAGCGCGTAGTACTCCGTCTGAATCGGGATCAGGACGCCGTCCGCCGCCGTCAGCGCGTTCACCGTCAGCAGCCCGAGCGAAGGCGGGCAGTCGATGAGCACCCTGTCATATCGTTGACCCAGGTCTGCCAAGCTGGCCGAGAGCCGATGCTCGCGCGCCGACACCCCGACCAGCTCCACCTCTGCGCCCGACAGGGCCAGCGCCGCAGGCACCAGGTCGAGCCCGGGAACCGATGTCTCGACCACCAGCTCGCTGATCGGGACCTGGTTGATGAGAGCGTCGTAAACAGACCGATCCAGCGACCTTCGGTCGACCCCCAGGCCGCTCGTTGCGTTGCCCTGCGGGTCGAGGTCGATGACCAGGGTCGAGGTTCCGGAGAGGGCCAGATACGCCGCCAGGTTGACGACGGTCGTCGTCTTGCCAACGCCGCCCTTCTGGTTGGTACATGCCGTGACCCTGATCACGGGCACTCCGCTGCGAGTTCGAAATGGGCTGCCTCATTCTACCAGTCGAGGCCCTTACCGAGGGCTTATCGCGACGTTATGCGGGCTCGAAAGTTTCACGTGAAACAGGCACCGATGAGCCCGTCCAGGGCTGTCTCGTCGGTATACTCGGCGCACCGCCCGTTGGAGCACCAGTCGCCGTCGAGCCGGTCAAGGAACGCAGATCAGCTACGTCAGCCTCCTCCTCGCAGTACTGATCGGGATCCTGCACGCCGCAGTGGCTCCCATCCTCGTGATCGGCGACGTTCATCCGAATCTCGTCCTCGTCGCCGTCGTGCTGGTGACCGTGCTGAATGGCTTCGGGCCAGGCGTGGCATGGGCATTCGTGGGCGGCCTGACCGCAAATCTAATGGTTCGCCAGCCGCTCGGCAGCCTCCCCCTGGCCCTCCTGGTGGTGGCAGCGGCGGTCGCCGGTGGCGAGCGCCTCTTCGGGCGCCTGTCGTGGGGATACCCGCTCGCCTCGGTCCTCATCGGCTCGGTCGTGGTCGACCTCATCAGCCTTGGGATCCTGCAGATGGTTGAGGTGCCGCTCGCCGGCGGGTTCCCCCTCCCGAGGGTCATGGGCGCGGCGTTGCTGAACACGGCGATCGCAGCAATCGTCCTGATCCCGACCCGGATGCTGCTCTCTCGCGCGGGCGCCGCCGAGACGGGAGCCTGGTGAGCCGCAGATGTCCGACCTAGACGGCACCCCAACCCTCCGGCCGTCGCGCGCCCGCTTTGTGGCTGCGACTGTCATCGCCGTGCTGCTGTTCGGCATCCTCGCCGGGCGCCTGTTCCAGCTGCAGGTGGTGGACGGCGCCCTGTACGCGGCACAGGCGGCCGCCGCACGGACCATCGAGATGCCAATTGCCGCCCCGCGCGGCCTCATCTTCGATCGCGAGGGCCGGCCGATCGCCGTCAACATCCCCTCCTGGACGCTGTATGGGCGCCCGGCGGACCTGCCCGCGACGAAATCGGCCCGGGACGCGGTGCTCGCGCATGCCGCTGACCTGTCGGGGGTGGGACTGAGCACGGTGCTCGATCGGCTGGCCGCGTTCCGCGGGTCGCCGTTCGAACTCGTCCCGCTTGCCGCGGATATCGGCCGGGAGGCCGCGTTGCTGATCGCGGAGGAAGAGGAGCAGCTCCCGGGAATCAGCGTGGGTGCCGAGGCAAGGCGAGAGTACCTCGACGAGACCGGTGCGCGGAGCGGCGAGCTGCTGGCTCACCTGCTCGGCTATACCGGCCCCGTCTCACGAAGCGAGTTCGACGATCTTTCGGCCGTCGGATATCTGCGTGACGACGTCCTCGGCCGCGACGGCGTCGAGGCGAGCTACGAGAAGGAGCTGCGCGGCGTATACGGCAGCGAGCTGCTTGAGCGCGATCCAGGCGGGCGGCCGGTGAAGGTGCTCGAACGGCTCAGTGATCCCGTTCCCGGCAAGAACCTGATGCTCACCATCGACGCGAGGACGCAGCGCATTGCGACCGAGACGCTGAAGTGGGGGTTGGAGGCCGCCGGGGTCGCGCAGGGCGTCACGATCGTGATGAATCCCCAGACCGGCGAGATCCTGGCGATGGTCTCGCTGCCGACATACGACAACGACAAGTTCGCCGCTGGGATCTCGGCACCGGACTACGCCGCTTATCTGGACGATCCCACCAAGCCGCTCCGCAACCACGCGATCGCGGATATCTACCCGCCCGGGTCGACATTCAAGCTGGTGACCGGGCTGGCGGCGCTGGATGAGGAAGTCACCACCGTCCCGCAGCGCTGGCCCACCTATGGCTGCTACCAGATCCCCGACGCACCAGCCGGGCAGTGCCTCTTCGACTGGAACCACACCGGATTCGGTCCGCTCAGCATCGTCGACGCGTACGCCAAGAGCTCCGACACCTTCTTCTACCAGATGGCCGTGGCGCTCGGGGTGGATCGGCTGGGAGGGTGGGCAGGGGAGCTCGGCTTCGGCGAGAAGAGCGGCGTGCGGCTCCCGACCGAGGCCGCCGGCACGGTCGTCAGCAAGGCATGGGCCCAGGCCCAGGGACGCCCGGATGTCTTCACTGGCGAGCTGGCACAGGCCGGCATCGGGCAGAACGCCATCGCGGTCACCCCGTTGCAGCTCCTGAACGCCTACGCCGCGGTGGCCAACGGCGGACACCTGATGCGCCCGATGATCGTGCGCGGCGAGACGGACGGCGAGGGGAAGCCGACCCGCACCTATGCGCCTGAGCTCATCCGCGAGCTGGACGCCAGTCCCGACGACCTGCGCACCATGCGCATCGCCGCACGCGAGGTGATCACCAGCGGGCACGCGACGAACATCGGTGCGCTGGGCGTTCCAGGCGCGCTCTCGGGCAAGACGGGCACCGCCGAGTTCGGCACCCCGACGAGCCAGGGGGTCCTTCCCTTCCACTCGTGGTTCGTGGCCTACCTGCCGTCACAGGCGGGAGCGACCGACGCGGAGCTCGCGATCGTGACCTTCACCTATTCCGCCGTGGTTCGTGGCAACGTCTCACTCGAGGTCGTCAAATACTTCCTGCAGGAGTACTTCAACCTCGATCAGGATCTGCGGCGGGAGTTCCAGGTCAATGCGAACTGACCGATGAGTACTGCGACAGCAACCTTTGTTGAGGTGCGCAACGCTCGGCGCTGGCGGGTCTTCGACTGGCAGCTGCTCCTGTATGTGCTGCTGCTGGTTGGATTCGGGATGGTGATGGGCTATTCGGCCAACTACCAGGCGATCGGCGGGGACAGCGGCATCTCCCAGACCGTCCGGACGCTCATCTGGACGAGCATCGGCCTGACCCTCTTCTTCGTTGCGGCCAGCGTCGACTACCACTGGCTGCAGACCTTCGCGACGCCGATCTACGTGGTCGTGCTGGGTCTCCTGCTTGGCACGGTGCTGATCGGTAGGAACCTGTTCGGCGCGCAGATGTCAATCACCGTGGCCGGCATCGATTTCCAGTTCAGCGAGATCAGCAAGGTGCTGATGATCGTGGTGCTGGCGGCGTTTCTCGCGTCGCGACGCGAACGGATCGGCCGCCTGAGCACCATCGTCGGGGCTGGCCTGCTGATGGCGCTGCCGACCTTTCTTGTCTACCGACAGCCGGACCTCGGGACGGCCATGGTGTTCGTAGCGATCCTGCTCGGGATGCT
>JBDTMU010000014.1:0-15737 GCA_039934115.1 Chloroflexota bacterium
GGGAGAAGGCGACCGCGAGGCGTTCTCCGACGCATCGACGAAGCCGATGGCGCGCACCTGCGCGCCTGAAGCCGTCGAGCCGAAGAGATGACCGCGGCCGAGGCCCCGCGAGCGATGCCAGGCAGGCGTCAAGCGGGAGCGAGCCATGATCAGCGAGGCGACGAAGGAAACCGGAGGGGCGCCGATGCCCGCCGGCCTGTCCGTTCGCCTTGAAGGGGTGAGCGTTCAGTTCCCCTCTCCCGGCCGGCCGGTTGAAGCCCTCCGTGGACTGACCCTCGACATCCCCGCCGGCAGCCTGACCGTGATCATCGGTCCGAACGGCTGTGGCAAGAGCACGTTGCTGCGGGTCATCGCCGGCCTGCTGCAGCCAGTGGAGGGCCGAGTCGTGATCGAGGACGGGGCGGGGCCGCGAGCCGGTGACGGACGGGTGGGCCTCGCGTTCCAACAGCCGCGCCTGCTCCCCTGGCTGTCGACGATCGCCAACGTCGCGCTCCCGCTCACCCTGGCCGGCGCCTCGGCGGCCGAGGCCTGGCACCGGGCGCAGGAAGCACTCAAGCGGGTGGGGCTGGCCGATGCCGGCGAACTTCGGCCGTCACAGCTCTCGGGCGGCATGGCGCAACGGGCAGGGCTGGCGCGCGCCCTCATCACGGACCCGCCGATCCTCCTCCTGGACGAGCCTTTCAGCGCGCTTGACGCGCTGACCCGCGAGGGGTTCCTCGGGGAGCTGCAGCGCCTCTGGATGGAACGCCCACGGACGGTGGTGCTGGTCACGCACTCGATCGGCGAGGCGGTTCGGATGGCGGATCGAATCGTGGTGATGACGGCGCGGCCTGGCAGCGTCGCCGGGATCATCCCGGTCGACCTGCCTCGGCTCCGGCCCGCAACCCTCGCCGCGGATCCGGCCGCTGCGAGCATCGACGCCGCCGTCCGAGCGACGCTCGCCGAGGTGCATCCGCCCGAGCTCACGCCGTGGCTTGACCGATGAGGCGCCTCGCCACCGCGCTCCTCTCGCTTGCCGCTTTCCTGCTTGCCTGGAAGGTGCTCACGTTTGTGACCGGCACGCCCGACTACATCCTCCCCGCTCCCGAGGTGGTGGGCGAGCGCGCCGTGCGCGCCATCGGCTCAGGACTGCTCTGGGAGCACACCGCCGTCACCCTCAGCGAGATCCTGTTGGGCCTTGCTGTCGGAGCGGCCTCGGCAATTGCGGTGGGGACCGCACTGGGCAAGAGCCTGGTGATCGAGCGGGTCCTGTCGCCGTACATCGTGGCTGCGCAGTCGGTACCGGTCCTGGCGCTCGCCCCGCTGCTCGACATCTGGTTCGGTGGCGGGCTGCTGGCGCGCGTCCTGATCTGCGCCCTGATCGTCTTCTTCCCGATCGCGATCGCCACCATGGTCGGCATCCGCTCGGCCGACCTGCTCCTGGTCGAGCTGTTCCGGTCGCTGGGCGCGACACGGGCTCAGCGAACGACCCGCCTGGAGATTCCCTCTGCCCTGCCGGTCATCTTCGGCGGCCTGCGTGTAGGGGTGACCCTGGCGGTCATCGGCGCTGTCGTCGCCGAGTGGGCGGGGGCCAGCAGCGGGCTGGGAGTCCTCATCAACATCGCCAACCAGGGCCTCTTCGACACGCCCCTCATGTTCGTCGCGCTCGCAACCCTGGCGGTGATCGGCATCGGCCTGCACGGGTTGGTGGTGTCGGTCGAGCGCCGCCTCACCGTGCATCCATAGAAAGGAAGACCGATGTCTCCGCGCCTCCTCCTCCTGCCACTGATTGCCGCGCTCCTGGTCGGGTGTACGGCCGCGCCGTCTCCCACGCCGTCGGTCAGCCTGCGACAGGTCACCCTGCTGCTCGGCTTCCGGCCCGACGTGCAATTCGCCCCCTTCTACCTCGCGCAGCAGGCGGGCTATTTCGCCGATGCCGGACTGGACGTGACCATCGAGTTCAAGGATGGGGCGGACCTGATGCGTCTCGTTGCGGATGGGCGGGCGGAGTTCGGCGTTGCCGATGCCACCGACGTGATGATCAGCCGCACCGCGGGTATTCCGGTGAAGTACATCTCGACCCTGTACGACCACTTCCCGGTCGCGCTCATCGGCCCGTCCGGGAAGGTCCCGGCCTATCCAGGCGAGCTCGCTGGCGTGCGGATCGGGACGCCCGGCGAGTTCGGCTCTTCCTGGCATGCGCTGCGCGCGCTCCTCGATGCCGGGGGCCTGGCCGTCGGTGACGTGACGATCCGCGAGTACCCGCAGTTCAACCAGGTCGGCGGGCTGTTGAACGGGGACGTCGACCTGATCACCGGCTTCCGCAACAACGAGCCGCTGCGCCTCGAGGCGCAGGGGATGTCGGTCGACCTGCTGACCGTGGACGAGATCGCGCCGCTGCCAGGCCCGGGGTTGATCGTCGCCGATGGGCTGCTCGCTTCGGATGCCGCCATGGCGACCGAGTTTGCCCGGGCGATCGTCCGCGCCCTGAAGGCCATTGCGGCGAACCCGGAAACAGGACTGGACGCGGCCGTTGCTGCGGTGCCAGCGATCGGCGAGGACCGGGCGACGGCGCTTGCCGTGTTGGACGCGACCGTGGAGCTTTGGAGCCAGGACGGAGCGATCGATCAGGCGGTCTGGACGAGCGGCTACGCCACCCTGCTCCGCCTCAGCTTCATCGACGGTTCCGTGCCAGTCGACGAGATGACGAGCCCCGCCATCGCCGGAACGCCGTGAGCCGTTTACCGCTCCGTCTCGGTTGTTGACGGTGCGCGCTCGGGCAGGGCGTATCGGTCCAGGGCCGGCTCGTCGGACGACTCGGCCCGCTCGGCGGCATCGACCGTCTGCTGCAGCAGCATCATGGTGGTGACGGGGCCGACACCTCCCGGCACGGGCGTGATGGCGCTGACCACCGGCCGGACCGCGGCGTAGTCGACGTCGCCCACGATCCCGTCCGGGGTCGTGTTGATGCCGCAGTCGATCACCACCGCCGAGCGGTTCACCATCTCGGCGCGGATGAGATGAGGGACCCCGGCGGCCACGACCAGGATCTCGGCGCGGCGCGTCTCGCGGGCCAGGTTGCGCGTCCGACGATGGCAGATCTGCACGGTCGCGTCGGCGGCCAGCAGGAGGGCGGCGGCGGGACGGCCGACCACCGCCGAGCGACCCACGACCACCGCGCGCTTGCCCGCGATCGGGATCCCGTAGCTGCGCAGGATGGCCATCACCGCCAGCGCTGTGGCCGGCACGAATGTCCGCTCGCCGCGGGCGATGCGGCCGGCGTTGAGGGGCGTAGCGCCGTCCACGTCCTTTGCGGGGTCGATCAGCTCGACCACCGCCGCGGCGTCGAGGTGCGACGGCACCGGCTGGGCGATCACGATGCCGGCGATGCTCGGGTCGCGATTCAGGGCGCCGATGCGTGCGGCCAGGTCCGAGAGCGCCACGCCCTCTGGCGGTGCGATCTCGAACGCGTCAACCCCCACGCTGCGCGCTGCACGCCAGACGCTCGCCGCATACACCGCGGACGGGCCGCGTGCGTCCAGCCGCACGATCGCCAGCCGAGGGGTGGCGCCGGTGCGCTCATGGAGGTCAGCGATGCGGTCCGAGAGGTCACGCCACAGGCGGGAAGCGACGGTCCGACCGTCGAGGATCTTGGTCGTCATTTGGACGCCAGCCGCTTGTCCACGGCAGCCATCGCCGCCTGCTCGCCCGTCGTTGCCAACGCCTCGAGGCGGGTGATCTCGGCGGGCGCCGACTGGAGCAACGGGTCGTCATCGGCGAGGTAGGGGAGGTTGATGCGGACGTTGAGGAGCGCACCGTGGAGGCCGGCCGCGGCGAGCTGGGCCGCAACCCCGGCGTCGCTGGCCGCGTTGCGGTTCCCGATCGGTGCGATCCGCTCGGCCAGGTCCAGGACCTCGGAGGCGACCACAGCGGCGCGCAGCGGGATCCGGGCCGCTTCCGTCATTGCCTTCTGCAATGCGTCGGTTCGGGCTGCACGCTCGGCTTCCGAGTCCTTCGGCATGTGGCGGGCGCGGACCACAACGTCGTAGGCCGTTGCGTCCTCGTGAGCGAGGCTGAGCAGCTCGGTGCGGCGGTCCAGCGCGTCGAAGCGCAGGTGCCGCACGGTCGCTTCGTGCTCGGCATAAGCGGGGCGACCGATCGTCAGCTCTGCCACCATCGCGACCAGCGCGGCGCCCATGGCGGCGGCCAGCGCGGCGGCGCTCCCGCCACCGGGGACCGGATCGCTGCTCCCCAGGCGCTCAAGAAATGCCTGGATAGAAAGGTCGGTGAGCTGGGTCGAATCGCCCATCGGCGAGCTGCCTCGTTTGGTCTTCGGACACCCGCACGGCGCCCGCGGGCGAGCCTCGCCTCGGATTGTACGGGCTAGACTCCGAACCGCATGAAGCAGGTCGGCTGGCGGATCGCGCTCATCACGACCGTGCCACCAGTGGCTGCGGCGCTCGTCCCCACCCTCCGCGACCTCGGCCACGACCCAGTGGCCATCATCAGTGCTCGCCGGCGCCAGCCAGCCCCTCCCGGACGGGAACCGATGGGCGACGAGACTGCCCCTCCGGGCCTCGACGTGCTGCTGGCGCACGACAAGTGGTCAGTCGAGCCGCTGCTGCGGGCCTGCCGCCCCGACCTGGCGCTGTGCTGGGGGTTCCCGTGGCGCATCCCGCAGGCTGCCCTCGATGTTCCTCCGCTGGGGTCAGTCAACTGCCACCCCGCCCTGCTGCCGCGCCATCGTGGGCCGATCCCGCTGGCCTGGGCGTTCCGCGATGGGGACGCACAGTTCGGCGTGACATGGCATCGGATGGACTCGGAGCTCGACACCGGTCCCATCCTTGCCCAGGCTCCGGTGCCGATGCTCGATGACGACTACGGCATCGACGTGGTGGGGCCGCGTATGGGCGCGGTGGCGCTGAGCCTCCTGCCGCAAGTGTTCGCTCGCATCGCGGCCGGCGATCCCGGCGACCCGCAGCCGACCGAGGGCGTCACCTGGGCCGGCCACTTCGGCGACGACTTTGCGACCGTCGACTGGTTGCAGCCCGCGCGCCGCATCCACGACCAGGTCAGAGCGTGGGCCTTCACGTTCGGCTTGTCGCCAGTCGTCGGCCCGATCGCCGAGCTGGATGGAAAGCGCGTCCGGCTGGTCCGGACGAGCCTCACCGACCCCGGCGGCGACGCTCGGCGCGTTGAGGCGGGCGACAGCCCGCTCTGGATCGTCGAGGCCGAGCCCCTCGACTGAGGTTCTCTACGCCGCCTCGTCCAGTGCATCGACGAACCAGCGCCGACGCCGTCCGTCGAAGATGAGCGAGGCCTGGCCGCCATCCGTCTCCACGAGGTAGGTGATGCGCGGGCCCCGATCAGCGGGGTAGGCTGCCGTCTCGTCGCGCATGGCGTCGAGCCCGGTCACGGTCAGCTGTCGGCCACCGACTCGGACCATGGAGGGCCTTGCGAGTCGCCGGTCCCACTGCACGCGTGCCGGGGTCGGCGTGATCTTGATGAGCGCCATCGGTTCCACAACTCCTTCACGCCGCCTGCCACTGACACCGAACAGGCGTTCTATTACACGGCAGCATACGAACAGGCGTTCGAGTTGTCAAGAATCCGGGTCATGTGGCAGCTCGGGCTTCTCGCCGAAGCCAAAGCGGCGTCGATCCCGGTGTCCAACGAGCCGCGCCCTGGTGATCGCCTTCTCGCCGAAGCGCTCACGCACGGCGTCGATCGAGCGGGTGATGCGATCGGTCTTGTCGGGGGCATCGAAGAGGGTCAGCTGCTGGACATCGGTCAGGTTGATGGCGGTGAGGCCGATGAGGCGGACGGCGCGGTCGCGGACCAGCGTCTTGCGCAGCAGGGCGACGCCGGCGGCGTAGATCGGTTCCGACTCGCGCGTCTGGTGCGGCACCCGCATCTGGCGCGTCAGCGTCTCGAATCCCTCGTAGCGCAGCTTGAGCTGCACGGCACCCGCCGCCATGTGGTGACTGCGCAGCCGGCTCGCCACCGATTCCGCCAGGTCGAGGAGCGTCGCCTCGAGGCGCGCAGGGTCGTCGACGTCGCGCTCGAAGGTCAGCTCGTGACCGATGCTCTTGGGTGCCTGCCACGGGACGACGGGCGCAGGGTCAATGCCGCGAGCACGCAGCGCCAGGTCATGTCCGTGGCTCCCGAATCGGCGGCGGAGGGTCCCGTCGGGCAGGGCGGCCAGCTGCCCGATCGTTGTCACGCCGTAGTCGGCGAGCGCCTGGCGGGATTGAGGCCCGACGCCCCATAGTCGGCTGACGGGAAGCGGCGCGAGGAAGGCGGCCTCCCCTCCCGCCGGGACGACGACGAGCGCATCGGGCTTGCGAAGGTCCGATGCGACCTTCGCGCAGAGCTTGTTGGTCGCGACCCCAACGCTGACCACCAGGCCGACCTCGTCAAGAACCCGCTGCTTGAGCGCCCGGCCGATCGTTTCGCCATCCCCGAAGACTTCCCGGCTCGCAGTCACGTCCAGGAACGCCTCGTCCAGGCTGATCGGCTCCACCAGCGGCGTGTAGGAGGCGAAGATCCGCATCACCTCGGCGGACAGGTCGCGGTAGCGGTCCGGATGACCAGGCAGGAATACGCCTGTCGGGCAGAGGCTTACTGCGGTCCGGATCGGCATGGCTGAATGGACCCCGAACTTGCGCGCCTCGTACGACGCGGCCATGACCACTCCGCGGGTCCCGCGATCGCCGCCGACGATGACCGGCTTGCCGCGCAGCGACGGATCGTCGAGCACCTCGACGCTGGCATAGAAGGCGTCGAGATCGGCGTGGAGGATGGTGCGAGTCATCGCCCCATGAGCCTAGGTCAGCTTGCGGATGACCCCGACCACCTTGCCCTGGATCTGGACATCGGTGGCATAGATCGGCTCCATCTCGGCGTTGGCCGGCTGGAGGCGGATCCGGTCCTTCTCCCGGTAGAAGCGCTTGAGCGTGACGCCGTTGTCCTCGAGCAGTGCCACGACGATATCGCCGTCGTGGGCAGTTGCCTGCGGCTGGACGACGACGTAATCGCCATCGTCGATCAGGTCGTCGATCATGCTCTTGCCGCGGACGCGGAGGACATACGAGTCGTCATGTGCCTGCAGTGAGCGTGGCACGTCCAGGGTCTCCGCACCCTCGGCGTAGGCCTCGATCGGCTGGCCAGCGGCGATCTCGCCGATGACCGGGAGGGCGAGGCGGTCGCGCTCCATCGGCATCCGGAAGGGGGTGACCCGGCTCCGCTCTGCGGGTGCCGGCCGGCGGGGCGGCAGACCGAGCTCGGCCTCTGCCCGGACTGTCAATCGCAGCGCGCGTGAGGAGTGGGAGCCGCGCTCGACCAGGCCGTCTCGCTCAAGGGCCGTCAGATGGTGATGGACTGCCGATGGCGAGGCGAGGCCGACCGCCTCCGCAATCTCCCGGACGCTCGGGGGATAGCCGCGCTCCGCGACGATGCGGGCGATACTCTCGAGGATCTTCTTGCGGCGCTCGGCGTCATGCCTGGTCACCGGCGACTCCTTTGTCTGGGCGGTCCGTCGACCGACAGTAGCAGAACAGGCGTTCTAATGTCAACGGTTTTGACGCCACTAAATCCGGAATCTGTCGGCTCTGATACCATCGGGGCCCACCTGGACCGGAACCGGAGAATCACCGTGAAGCTATCCGGCCAACTGCGCTATGCGCGCATGGCACGCCTGATCTGGAAGCTCCCGATGTACGCGCGCGTCATCTGGGGTCTCGTCCGCGACCCGCGAACGCCCCTGCCCCTGAAGGGCCTGCTGGGGGCCGCGCTCGTCTACTTGGTCATGCCCTTCGATCTGATCCCCGACGCGATCCCGATCATCGGCCAGGCCGATGACCTGACCGTCCTGATGCTGGTGCTGGACCTCTTCATCGCCAACGCGCCGGCACAGGTTCGCAAGGATCACCTGGAGCGCGCCAAGAACGGGACGGCGGACCTCGACAAGGACCTGGCGCGCCTTCGCTCGCTGATGGGCCACCGCTACGACGAGATCCGCGACAGCCTGCCGGAGCTCCTCGAGCGCTACGGCGATCTGCGGGATCCGCGTGCGGTCAAGGGCATGCTGGCCCGGCTGCGGATCTCCCGACGAGGTGAGGCTCTCGAGAGTGCGAATGCCACGGCCCCGGCCGAGTCAGCCGACGACGAGTGGCAGCTGCAGGTCGCCGCCGGCCACGGCGAGCCGAAGCTCAATTGACAACGGAAAGGGACCGACTGCCAGCATGAAGGTGATCCTCAAGCGCGACGTAAAGGGGCTCGGCCACGCCGGTGATGTGAAAGAGGTCAAGAACGGCTACGCCCGCAACCTCCTCTTCCCGACCGGTGCAGCCGCACTTGCCGATGCCGGAGCGCTCGCCAATTGGGAGCGTCATCGTGGCGAGCGCGAGGCGCGCGAGCAGGGGCTTCGCGCCGAGGCGGAGGCCACCGCCGAGCGCCTGAGCGCCCTGAATCTCCAGGTTCCGGTGAAGGCGGGCGAGAAGAATCGGCTGTTCGGATCGGTCACCAACCGTGAGATCGCGGATCTGATCGCTGCCGAGGGGATCGAGGTTGATCGGCACAACATTCATCTGCGCGTGCCGATCAAGACCCTCGGCGACTTCAAGGTCGACGTGCACGTGATACCGGGCGTCACGGCCGAGATGACCGTCAGCGTGGTACCGCTTCAGGCCTGAGCCCGGGTCTGATGAGCCACCGCTCGGCTGGGGCCGGCGGGACAGACTAGGTGTCGCGGCCGGGGGCTTCACTGGCGCCATCCACGCAGCTGGTATGCCAGGTGAACAGCTCTCGCGCGTCGCCGATGTCCACATTCCGTCCCCAACCGCGTTTTCGTTTGGTTGGTAAGTCGGTGGACAACTGCCCCTGGCCCGGGGACGTGGCAGGTACCGTCTGGAGCATGCCTCGCCACCGCCTCACGCTGCCTCTGTGCCCGGCGAGCCGATGAGCATCGACAAGCTGGCACCCCAGGCCGTCGAGGCGGAGCAGAGCGTGCTCGGCTCGATCCTGATCGATCCCGAGGCGATCCTCAAGGTCGCCGACTTCCTCCATCCGCCGGACTTCTATCGTCAGCAGCACTCCGACATCTACGAGGCGATGCTCGGATTGCACGGCCAGCGTGAGCCGATCGACCTGGTGACGCTGGGCGACGAGCTGGCGCGTCGGGATCGGCTGGAGCCGATCGGTGGCCCGGCCTACCTGGCAAGCCTCATGAACCTTGTGCCCACCGCCGTCCACGTCGAGCACTACGGGCGGATCGTCGAGCGCAAGGCGGTCCTGCGCAACCTGATCGGGGCGGCCGGCAAGATCGCCGCGGTCGGGTACGAGGAGGCGAACGACGCCGAGGCCGCCATCGACCGCGCCGAGGGGATTCTGTTCGAGATCAGCCAGCGTCGGACGCTGGGTGGATTCGAATCGCTGGCAACCCTGCTGGGCCAGGCCTACGACCGACTCGAGTACCTCCACGAGCACCGCGGGCAGCTGCTGGGCATCCCGAGCGGCCTCTCGCAGCTGGATGCCCTGCTCGGCGGATTCCAGCCCTCCGACCTGATCATCCTGGCCGCGCGGCCCAGCGTCGGAAAGTCGAGCCTGGCGCTCAACATCGCGCAGCACGCGGCCATGCACGAGGGAAAGAAGGTCGCCCTCTTCTCGCTCGAGATGAGCAAGGAGCAGATCGCCCTGCGCCTCCTCTCGGCGGAGTCGGGGATCAACCCGCGCCCGCTGCAGAGCGGCTTCGTCGACGAGACGGATTGGTCGAAGATCGCCCAGGTCATGAACCAGATGCACGCTGCGCCGATGTGGATCGATGACTCGGCGGTGCTGACCGTGATGGAGCTGCGCACCAAAGCGCGCCGCTTGGAGGCGGAGCAGCGCGGGCTGGACCTGCTGATCGTCGACTACCTGCAGCTGATGCAGGGCAGCTTCTCGGCGAAGGAGCCGAACCGGGTCCAGGAGGTGAGCGAGATCAGCCGCGGCCTGAAGCAGCTCTCACGAGAGCTGAAGGTGCCGGTGATCGCCCTCTCCCAGCTGTCGCGAGGCGTCGAGCAGCGAGGCAGCGCCGAGCCACGGCTCTCCGACCTGAGAGAGTCGGGTTCCATCGAACAGGACGCGGACGTGGTGATCTTCCTGTACCGCGACGGCGAGGCGAATGCGGACAGCGACGTAGAGCTGATCAAGGCCAAGGTTGCCAAGCACCGCAACGGACCGATCGGCGAGGTCCCTCTGCAGTTCCGGAAGACCAACACCCGCTTCTACACCATGGCGGCCCGCGAGACCGAGGCGGTGACCTACTAGCTCGCTACGGCTCGACCACCACGATCGCATGCATGCCTGCCTCCCAGTGGCCGGGCAGGTGGCAGCCGAGCATGATCTCGCCGGCGGCGTCGAAGCGATAGCTCACCACCCCGGTCTCGTGCGGGGCCAGAAAGATCCCGTAGCCCCCGTGCGGGACCTCCGCCTGGGCGCCTGCCGTGGCCGCCACATGCATGGCGTGGTGCGCGACCTGATCGGCTTCCGTACCGATGTAGAGCTCGTGCGGGATGTCATTCGGGTTGGTGACCACGAACGCCACCAACTCGCCGGCTCGGACCTCGATCCGGTCCGGGATGAAGTGCATCCCCTCGATCGACAGCTCGACGACGCGGTCGGTGCCAGCCGGTACTTCGCGCCGCGCGGCGCTCGGCGAGCAGGCGACGAGAAGCAGCCCCAGCCCGATCGTCGTGAGCGTCTTGACGGCGATAGAGGCCATGGCAAACACCTAATGCTACGAATGTGGTAGGCGTACCACCGCGCGCTTGCGACCGTCACGATGCGAACGGCCCGAATTGAGTGGGCCATTCGGTCCCAATGGCCCTTGCGCTGCCGCTGGGCAGAGCCTCATTTCTGCTGGATTGCACTCTAGGCAGGCATTGAAGGCGTGTGTATAGTCGGCCGCGCAACGTCCGGTCCACTGCTCTACCCGAGTCCGACCGATTCAGCGCGACGCCGCCGATCAGCCCAGGCCCGAGGAACAGCACCGTCCAGATCGGCCCGGGCGCGCGACGATGGAGGGCAGGGCCAGGTGTACGCCGATAAGACGATCAGCTGTCGCGACTGCGGGATGGACTTCGTGTTCTCCGCAGGTGAGCAGCAGTTCTACGCCGAGAAGGGGCTGGTCAACGAGCCGCAGCGATGTCCAAGCTGCCGCGCCGTGGCCAAGCAGAACCGGGCCCTGGGTATCAGCTCGGGTGGCGGCACAGGCCAGCGCGAGATGCACGCGGCCGTGTGTGCCGAGTGCGGTGGACAGGCGCTGGTGCCCTTCCTGCCGCGCAACGATCGGCCGGTCTACTGCAGCAGCTGCTTCGACAAGGTGCGTGCCACCCGGACCTGACCAGTCCGCCGTTTTCATCCGGCACGTCAACCCGAATGCCGCCTGCCGAGGCCGGC
Organism: Chloroflexota bacterium; assembly: GCA_039934115.1. Classification (GTDB taxonomy): domain Bacteria; phylum Chloroflexota; class Limnocylindria; order QHBO01; family QHBO01; genus CF-167. Next base: position 11,419 of record JBDTMU010000014.1, read on the forward strand.
GTTCACGCATCCGCCACGGCCGCCGGCTCCGGCGCTACGATTCGTCCTCTCCACGCATCTTGAGGTCTGTGCCACCCCATGTCCGTCATCGCCGTCGTGGGCGCCCAGTGGGGCGACGAGGGGAAGGGCCGCGTGGTCGACTACCTCGCCACCGATGCCGACCTCGTGATCCGCTACGGCGGCGGCAACAACGCAGGGCACACGGTGGTGAACCCGCACGGCCATTTCAAGCTGCACCTGATCCCGTCGGGCATCTTCTATCCGGCGACCCGCAACCTCCTGGGCGGAGGCGTGGTGATCAACCCGCCCGCACTGGTGCGAGAGCTCGACGGGCTGGCCGCGGCCGGCTTCCACTGCGACAACTTCTTCATCAGCGAGCGAGCTCACCTGGTGATGCCATACCACGTGCTGCTCGACCAGCTCGAGGAGCGGGAGCGTGGGACGGCGAAGCTGGGGACGACCAGCCGCGGCATCGGTCCGGCCTATGTCGACAAGGTGGCCCGGCGCGGCATCCGGGTTGTCGACCTGATGGAGCCCGATGACTTCCGGGCGCAGCTGAGCGTCGCCCTGGCCCGCATGCGCCGCATCGTCGCTGGCTATTTCGGGGCGGGTGGCGACGGCGACGAGCTGCTCCCGGCCATCGACGAGGCGACCGACGAGGACCGCATCGCCACCGAGTACCTGGCCGCCGCGGAGCGGCTGCGACCCCACATCGTGGACGGCCAGGCGCTCGTCGACGCGGCGCTCATCGACGGCCAGCGCATCCTGCTCGAGGGCCAGCTCGGCACCATGCGCGACATCGACTGGGGGACCTATCCCTACGTCACCTCCTCATCGCCGATCCCCGGCGGCGCGTCGATCGGCGCGGGCCTGCCGGCCGTGGCGATCGACAAGGTGATCGGCGTCGCCAAGGCGTACACCACCGCTGTGGGCGCTGGCCCGCTGCCGACCGAGATGCTGGATGCGGAGGGCGAGGCGCTGCGCGAGCGCGGCGCCGAATACGGGACGTCGACGGGACGTCCACGGCGCTGTGGCTGGTATGACGCTGTGGCGGTTCGCTTCAGCGTGCGGCTGGCCGGCTACTCGAGCATCGCCCTGACCAAGCTGGACGTGCTCGACGGGTCGGAGCGGGTCAGGGTCTGCGTCGCGTATCGCGATCCGGAGACGGGAGCCGAATGGGCGACGGTGCCAGCCTCGACATCGGTCTATCAGCGGTTGGAGCCGATCTACCAGGAGCTTCCAGGCTGGCTGACCGATACGACCGGCTGCCGCGAGTTCGAGCAGCTGCCGGCGGCGGCCCGTGCCTACGTCGAGCGGCTCGAGGAGCTGGCCGGGGTGCCCGTCGGCCTGGTCTCGGTCGGTCCCGAGCGCGACCAGATGATTGTCCGCGGAGCGGGATAGCGGGCAGGATGACCGCGGCCCTCGGACGGCTGGCTGCGGGCCTTGCATGCGCCGCCGTGCTGGCGGCCTGCGCACCGGCCCTGGAACACCCACCACCGCACGGGCCGTCGTTCGAGAGTGGTGACTTTCGGTTCGTCGCGCCGACCGGCTGGAACATCCGGGCCTCGACAGCCGCGTCCTCCGCGGATGGCGGAATCGTCCTGTACGTGGCCAACCAGGCGCTGCGCGACGACTGCCCAGCATCGGGGTCCGGGATCACCTGTCGTCCGCCTATTGAAGGCGAGCTCCAACATGGAGGGATCCTCATCACCTGGGTTCGCCACTCGTGCGCGGCCCGGGGCTGCGACCTGCCTGCGGCAGAGCTCATCTCGATCGGCAACCGACAGGGCGTCAGGGTCCCGGCGACGCAGGGATGCGAGGGGATCGGCACCACCGAGGGATCGGTCTACTACGTCACGGTCACCCCGCAGCGCGTGGACGGCCTCTTCGTCTGCGCACGCGACCCGAACGACGCGACCCGCTCTGCCCTCCTTGGGTTCCTCGATGCAATCCAGTGGCGGATCCCCTGAGCGCTCGCGCCCTATACTCGCCCGACACCCTCGGAGGCCGTTGTTGATCGACCCGGCAATCCTGTCCCCAGACGCGACCTCCAGCCGGCTGCGGCGCGCATACGGATTCGACGAGGTGGCGCTGGTGCCGGGTGCCGTCACGGTCGATCCCGCCGAGATCGACCTCAGCACCGAGATCGGTGGACATCGGCTCGAGATCCCGTTCATCGCGTCGGCCATGGACGCCGTCGCCGACGCCGATTTCGCCGCGCGCATGAGCCGTCACGGTGGCCTCGCCTTCATCAACCTCGAGGGCCTGTACACCCGGTACGAGGACGCCTCACCAATCATCGAGCGGGTCGCCGCCGCAGCCTCCGGCCAGGAGGCGGCCGAGCTCCTCGCCGGCGCGTATGCCGCCCCGGTGCGGGATGAGCTGATCACGGCGCTGATCACCCGGGTCCGAGCCCAGGGTGGTCTTGCCGCGGTGGCCACCACTCCCGGGTCGGCATGGCACCATGCCGAGGTCGCGGCCGAGGCCGGCGCGGAGCTCTTCCTGGTCCAGTCGCAGGTCTCGAGCGCCCAGCACATCTCGACCGGCGGTCGGGTGCTGTCGCTCTCCGACCTGACCGGAGCGCTCAAGATTCCGGTCCTGGTCGGCAACACGGTGAGCGGCGAGGCGGCCTATCAGCTCATGCACCAGGGGGCTGCCGCCATCCTCGTCGGCGTTGGCCCCGGAGCGGCGTGCACCACCCGCGAAGTGCTCGGCATCGGCGTGCCGCAGGTGAGCGCCACCCTCGAGGTTGCGGCGGCGCGCGATCGATATCAGCAGGAGACGGGCCGATACGTCCCGGTCATCACCGACGGCGGCATGAGGACCGGGGGCGACATCGCCAAGGCGATCGCCAGCGGGGCCGATGCGGTGATGCTCGGCTCACCCTTCGCCGGGGCGCTCGAGGCTCCAGGTCGCGGCTTCAACTGGGGCATGGCGGCACCGTCGCCAACGCTGCCGCGCGGGACCCGGATCAAGATCGGAGAGCGCCTGCCGCTGGAGCAGATCCTGTTCGGACCGGCGCATACCACGCACGGGACGCAGAACCTGGTCGGGGCGCTGCGCCAGTCCATGGCTTCCCTTGGAGCGCGCAACATCCGCGAGATGCACAGCGTCGAGATGGTCATCGCTCCCTCCATCGCCACCGAGGGCAAGTCGTGGCAGCTGGCAGCCAGGGAATAAGGGCTTAGGGAGGGGTCATTTGCCGGACGAGCCATCATCTCCGCCAACCCGTGGGCGGACGGTCCACGGCGAGGCGGCGAACGCCGGCCACCGGGTCCTTGCCCCCGATGATGCCGAGGTCGAGGCGTACCTCGAGCAGGCGCTCCACGCGGCGCCTCCAGATCGCGCTGAAGACGTTCCATCCGAGCCCGACACCGTCATCATCCTCGACTTCGGGAGCCAGTTCGCCCAGCTGATCGCCCGGCGCGTGCGGGAGCTCCACGTCTACAGCGAGCTCCTCCCCCACGACACGCCGTGGAGCGAGATCGAGCGGCGGCGACCGAAGGCGATCATCCTCTCGGGCGGGCCTTCATCGGTCTACGACGAGGGTGCACCACAACCCGATCCGTCGATCTGGTCGGGCGGGATCCCGGTCCTCGGCATCTGTTATGGGCTGCAGCTCATGGCCCACCAGCTTGGCGGCGAGGTCGTGGCCAGCAGCAAGCGCGAGTACGGACCGGCATCGGTCCAGATCACGACCGAGGATGGTCTCTTCCGCGGTCTTGACCGGCAGCAGCCGGTCTGGATGAGCCACGGCGACCGGATCGTCCGGCCGCCGACCGGCTTTGTGACGACCGCCGAGACGGAGACGAGCGCCTTCGCCGGCCTCGCCGATTCGACCCGCAGGCTGTACGGGATCCAGTTCCATCCCGAGGTGGTCCACACCCCCGCCGGCCGAGAGATCCTGCGCAACTTCGTGATCGAGATCGCCGGAGCGCGGCCCTCGTGGACGCCAGCGAGCTTCGTCGAGACGACCGTTGCCGGGATCCGCGAACGGGTCGGCCACGGCAAGGTCATCTGCGCGCTCTCCGGCGGCGTCGACTCGGCGGTGGCCGCCAGGCTGGTGCACCAGGCCATCGGCGACCAGCTGACCTGCATCTACGTCGACCACGGCCTGATGCGCAAGCGGGAGTCGGAGCTGCTGCGCGCGACCTTCGCGGAGAACCTGGGCATGAAGCTCGTGATGGTCGACGCCCGCGAGCGGTTCCTCAGGCGCCTGGCCGGGGTCGAGGATCCGGAGGAGAAGCGCCGCATCATCGGCGATGAGTTCATCCGCGTCTTCGAGGAGGAGGCGGCCAAGCTGGGGCAGATCGACTTCC